>JADGCQ010000027.1:0-22049 GCA_015228925.1 Magnetococcales bacterium
CAAAACCCTGGGGGCAATCCCCCAGACCCCTTTTTTCTTTTAATAATTTTATTGCATATCAACACACTTTAGATTTTTTCCATTCGGGTTAATTGTGATCCCGGTTAAACCGGGTATACTCCCCCTCCATCCAGAGGGGGATTATCTCTGTTTTTCCATCCATTTTGCCCGCCTTGCGCAGACGTTCGACGGTCGCAGCAATGGCGTGGGCATCGGCATCCAGCCGTTCATGAAAATGCTGGGACATGTTCTTCGCACCATGGGCCATCCCTTTATAGGCCCCCAGATTGTCAAAATACCACATCTCAAAATAATCGCGTTCGATGGCACTCACATTATAGAAGGCCGACGCCTGCCCTTCATAAAAACCGATCCGTTCCCGGGGAAACAATCGCGCCAGCCAATCCATGGGATAAAGGGGACGCTCCCGCGCTGACGGGACCAACAACCCGTCACTCCGTAAATTTTTGAGTAATCGTTCTATGTCATAGAGTTTTTTCCAGGCCAACTGGCGTTCCGTATCCAGTTCTTGGAAGAACAGCGAGGCCATCTCTGGAGGATGGCAATCGGCGCAGACGCCATGCCAACGTTTGCGTTTGATCTCGTTTTCAGCAGTGTTCGGGTTAATCTCCCGGATACCAAATTTCCACACCGCTTTATCCGCCACCTGATGGTTCCCATCCTTCATATGACAATAGGCGCAGGTGGGAATGGGATAATTGCCCTTTGCCAAAGGTTTCCCCCAATCCCACAGGGTTCCCTCTTTTTTATATTTTTCCCCATGGGCCGAGGAAAAATAGGCGTTATCGTCGGGATGGGGGGGACCACTGTGACAGGTCAGGCACGCCTCTGGCCGTCGCGCCTCCGCCGGGTCGAAGCGGTGGCGCGTATGACAGGAATCGCATTTGGTCGCCACCGAATGGCATTGCAGACAAGAGACCAACTCCGCCTTGGGCTTGTCGGCAAAATGTTTGCTATCCACCGCCCGTTCCATAGCCAGGGCATGGCTGGGGAAACCGTATTTTTTCTCCTCTTCCATCTGGGCCACCCTCTGGGGATGACAGACGCCACAGGTCTGAGGTGTCGGAAAAACCAGTTTTTGGTGATCTTCCCCATGACAGGCAGGACACAGCACCGGCTTTGGTGTGCTGGCATGACGACTGGCCTTCCAATCCTTGACGATGCCCGGTGTCATCGCGGTGTGGCATTCCAAACATTCCTCCCCCGTGAAAACCCCCTCCACCTGGTTTTCCGGGCGGTGATAGGTCTCTGGATCCCAGTATTCGTGCATGGGATCGGGCTGCCAGTGTTTGGCATGTTCACCCGTTCCCTGGGGGTTTTCCGGCAAACCAGCCCACGCGAACCCGGGCCAGAGAAGTAGCAGGGCTACCAAGTGGAGATAGGCAATCCGCATAGTGTCCCTAAATTATTGATGAGTTCCGCACCACTGCCGATGCGACCGGAATAATACCATCCCCCCGCCAGTACCAGGGTCAGCACCAGGGCAAACCCGGCACTCCGCCACCGGGTGACAGGGAGGTTCCAATCCGCCAGACGGCGCAACCAGAGGCGATCCTGGTGCAAAGTTGGGAAAAATAGATTGCGGACATCATGAAAGGCCAGACTGTTGGTGGGGCATTCGGTCACGCACCGTCCGCAGCCCATGCATTCGGTAGTATCGATTTTCCCTTGGGCAGCCCCCATTTGCCATACAGCAATCCCCATGTCGCAGACTTTCTCGCACAGGCCGCACCGAATACAGGTGTCGGCATTGTAATCGATGCGAAACATCCCCACATGATTCAACAGCCCGAATGTCGCCCCATAAGGGCACAGATAACGGCAATACCCCCGATTGCCAACCCATGGCGACAATAACAGGGAGATAAAATAGGGCAATGCTACCATCAGACCGAAAAATCCCAGATAACTCGCCGTGATGTTGTTCGCCGGACGGGTCATGGCCCACATCGCCCCCAGATAGAGGGTAAACCAGAACCATTTAAGATGCCGCAGACGCCATGCCCAGGGGCCACGCGGAACATGGTCCGCCTGCCGGAAGGGAAACCCCACGACCTCTCGGATGCCGACACAGGGACAGTTCCAACCACAGATCACCCGTCTGCCAAAAAGGAACACCACCCCCAACACCAAAAAAAAGGTGATTGTTCCAGGGGTATGCAGTGAAGGGAAGGCGGGCAGTACCCCCAGATAACCCATGTAAGGTTCGACGAAAGGGAACAGCCAGGGGATGAGCCACCACAGTACCGTGACATTGGCTACCAGGATGATCAATCGTCGCCGGTTGTAAGGATTTTTTTCCGCCCCGATGCGCCAAATCCCGAAAGCCAGGATGATGACATATTCGGTATAGCGATTGAGCCAGATGGCGTTGTCAAACTTGAAAAACCAGGTTTCGTTCAGCCACCCCAAAAAAGCCCAGCCAAACGCCAACAGCGATACCCCCTTGATCCACAGTGGATAACGTCCCGCCAGGGAACGTTGTTGATCCACGGGCATCAGCCGTTTCGGACGTGGCTTTGTAAGACGTGTACCGGCGATAGGGACGATGCCGGTGGTTTCGGACAGGCTGTTGTGCCGGTCATCCATCCCCCCATCTCCTTACCAACGGCGGTTGATGGTGTATTCCCCCAGCCTGGAACGGATGGGCATCAGCAGCAGGGCAGTCAAGGGTTGACATTTTTCCGGTTCCCTTTGGTGTTCCAGACCGATTTTCATCGCCTCGTGCCCCTCGGCGGGACGGGGCCAATAGGTTCCCAGAATACGATCCCACCCGGAGAGATTGAAACCAAAATTCATGTTGGTTTCCGGGGAGAGATGCGAATGGTGGGAGCGGTGCATGTCCGGGGTGACGACCAACCAACGCAGCACCCGGTCCACCCCTTCCGGTATGCGAATGTTGCTATGGTTGAACAAGGCCATGCCATTGAGGAGGATCTCGAACGTCATTACCGCCATGGGAGAGGCCCCAATGGCATGTACCGCCGCCAGTTTGAGTCCCATGGAAAGCAAAATTTCGACGGGATGAAAACGTAACCCGGTAGTCACATCCACATCCAGGTCGGCATGGTGGACCAAGTGCAACCGCCACAGCGTCGGCACGGCATGAAAGGTGACATGCTGGAGATAGATAACCAGATCCAACAGCAGCACAGCCAGCAGCAGTTCCAGCCACTCCGGCAGCGCGAACTGGTTGAGCATACCCCATCCCCGCGTCTGTCCCAGTGTGGCCAGACCCACCGCCGTGATGGGAAACAAGAGCCTTACCAGCAGGGTGTCGATGGCCACCAGGGCCAGATTGGGTATCCATCGCGTTTTGCGGGAGAGGGTGCGTCCCCGGCGCGGTGCGATCACTTCCCAAATCATCATGAGGGTGAGTACTCCGAGAAAGATTCCCAATCGCAGCATGGACTCGTATTGCATGGGTGATTCCCCTTGTCCCAGAGGATCATTTCTGGAACTATCCACGGTGTCTAAAAAATTTTTCCACTATTCAACCATTCGTTTGATATATATTCAACCAGAAAGCAGAACAGAATGTCAAGCGATTTTTTCAAGCAGGCGTTGTTCGATCATTTAGCCCGCATTGGCAAAGCGGTGGGGCAAGGGCACCGACTTGCCTTGTTGGAGTATCTGGCCCAGGGTGAACGGACGGTGGAATCTTTGGCGCAGATTTCCGGGTTGTCGGTGGCCAACGCCTCGAAACATTTGCAACAATTGCGACATGCCGGCCTGGTGACGGCGCGCAAGGAGGGGCTTTACGTCCACTATACCCTGGGTGACCCGGCGGTGGTGACACTCTTGCAGGTCATTCGGGGGATCGCGGAACGGAGACTGGGGGAGGTGGATGCATTGGTACAAACTTATCTTCTGACCCGGGATGGGATGGAACCGATCCCCAGAGGGGAGTTGCTGGAAAGAATGCGGGCGGGGACGGTTACGGTGTTGGATGTGCGTCCACCCGAAGAATATGCGGCGGGGCATCTCCCTAAGGCGTTCAACATTCCGTTGCGGGAACTGGAGCGGCGGTTTCACGAACTGCCCCAGGAACGGGAGGTCGTCGCCTATTGCCGGGGGGCCTATTGTGTCCTCTCTTTCGAGGCGGTGGCGCGACTGCGGGAAAAGGGGTTCGACGCCAGACGATTGGAAGAGGGGTTCCCGGAGTGGCGTCAGGATGATCTGCCGGTGGAGCAATCCGAATAAAAAGGGATGGCGCGTGTGCCAGGAAGGGTCTGAAAGCATATCCTCCTGTGTTTTGTGGTATTTATGATTGAACTCAAAGATTTCTGAACCGGGGTGGCCGTTTTTCCTTGAACGCTGCGACCCCTTCTTTGGATTCCGGGGTGTCGTAGAACAGGGCGACGGCATGGAGTCCCAAGTTGGCAAGTCCGGCGATGTGTTGGGTATCGGCGTTGAAAGCACTTTTGGCCAGGGCCAGCGCGGTGGGGGAATGGGCAAGGATTTCAGTACACCATTGGTCCACTTCACGGTCCAGTTGTGATTCGGGGACCACACGATTGATCATCCCCATTTCCAGGGCTTGCAGGGCGGTATAGCGACGGCACAGATACCAGATTTCCCGTGCTTTTTTTTCTCCAACTAGGCGTGCCAGGTAGGCGGTGCCAAAACCGGGGTCTACCGATCCCACCTTGGGACCGACCTGACCAAAGATGGCATTGTCTGCGGCGATGGTCAGGTCACACAGGATGGCGAGTACGTTACCGCCGCCGATGGCATAGCCCCGGACTTTGGCGATGACCGGCTTGGGGGCGGTGCGGATGGCCCCCTGGAGTGCTTCCAAGGGGAGGCCAATGGGGCCACGTCCACCATAGGAACCGCTGTGGGCCGATTGATCGCCGCCGGTACAGAAGGCTTTTTCGCCCGCCCCGGTCAGGACAATGACACCGATATCGCGGTTCCAGCCGGCGTGATCAAAGGCATGGATCAACTCTTCGCAAGTCTGGGCGCGAAAGGCGTTGTAGCTTTCGGGGCGATTGATGGTGATGGTGGCCACGCCAGCCGCTTCCGTATAAAGAATATCTTGGTAGTCCATGGTGACTTGAGATCCTGATGGTATCAAACCGACTTGGTTTATTGGGTAGAATCGTGGAATCAAGGAATTAATGCTGGCATCATAACCGTTTTGGTCATAGAATGCACCCGCAAGTCTGACAATGATTGCGGGGCAAAGCCCCAAGCCTTTGACTTTAAGTCTTTCGCTCCGTGGTGCATCATGCCGAGTGTGATCTTTTTTTTGGTCGTGAATGCGCGGGTCGCGTAAAAACATGTTATCCTGAGAGCCATGATCCAGCCTCCTTTTGACACATTCCTTCATCTGACGACCCAGGGCAACGTGGTGCCTGTTTATCGGGAGGTTCTTGCCGATCTCGATACGCCGGTGTCGGCGTTCATGAAAGTCGCTCGTGAATCGACCTATTCCTACCTGTTTGAATCGGTGCAGGGGGGGGAAAAGTGGGGACGATACAGTTTCCTGGGGCTTGACCCCGCTGCCATTTTCATCGCCTTTCCCAATCGGGTGGAGATTCGTTGGCGTGATAAGCCCAAGGAGGTTTTTATCTCGAAACAACCGATGAAAATCTTCGAAGCGGTCATGGGACGGTTCAGTCCGGTCGATGTGCCTGGGTTACCCCGTTTTCATGGCGGTGCCGTGGGATATTTTGGTTATGACATGGTGCGCTCCTTCGAGCGGATCCCCGATAATAACCCCGATACCCTGGGAACCCCGGATGCTATCTTCATGTTGTCCGACATGGTGATCATCTTCGATAATCTGGCGGGGCGGCTCAAGGTGGTGGTCAACCTGTTGATCGATGCCAAAAGCGATGTGGTGACCCTGTACGCCGATGCCGTGGCGCGGATCAATCAAATGGTCACCAAACTGCGCAATGCCCCTTCGCGCCCCAGACCCCCGGCCCGTGGACCCCGCATTCACGAAGACTCGTTTACGCACGAAATGCCGAAGGAAACTTTTGAGCAGGCGGTGGCAAAGGCCAAGGAGTACATCCGCGCCGGAGATATTTTCCAAGTGGTCCTTTCTCAAAGGCTTTCCATCCCGTTTGCCCATTCGCCCTTATCGCTCTATCGGGCGTTGCGGGCGACCAATCCGTCGCCGTACATGTTTTTACTCAATCTGGGTGATTTTTCCCTGGTAGGCTCCAGTCCCGAGATCTTGGTCCGTCAGGAAGGGGATACCATCACCGTCCGTCCCATCGCCGGCACGCGGCGGCGTGGTGAAACCGAGGCGCAGGATCTGGCCTTGGAACAGGAACTCCTGGCCGATCCCAAAGAATTGGCGGAGCATATCATGCTGGTGGACCTGGGGCGCAACGATATTGGCCGCGTCGCAGTGAACGGTTCGGTACGGGTGACGGAGCGGATGATCATCGAGCGTTATTCGCATGTCATGCATATCGTCTCCAACGTGGAGGCGACTTTGAAACCGGGATTAAGTCCGTTTGATGTGGTGGCGGCGACCTTTCCCGCCGGTACGGTGAGTGGTGCCCCGAAAATACGGGCCATGGAAATCATCGATGAACTGGAGGCTTCTCGCCGTGGACCCTACGCGGGGACGGTGGGGTATATCTCTTTTTCGGGCAATATGGATTTGGCCATCACCATTCGCACCGCCATCATCAAAGGGGGGATCCTCTATGTTCAGGCTGGGGCGGGGATTGTGGCCGATTCCATCCCTGAGCGCGAATACGAAGAGACACGGGAGAAGGCGCGTGCCATTTTCCGTGCCGTGGATATGGCCCAGCAGGGTTTGGAGTGACTCCATGCTTCTGATGATCGACAATTATGATTCTTTCACCTATAACTTGGTGCAATATTTTGGTGAATTGGGGGTGGAGGTGGTCGTTCGTCGCAACGATTCCATCCGTGTGGAAGACATCCCCAAGATGGCTCCATCCCATATTGTCATTTCTCCCGGTCCGGGAACCCCGGATCAGGCGGGGATTTCTCTGGAGATTATCCAAAAATTATCGGGGGCTATCCCCATCCTGGGGGTTTGTTTGGGGCATCAGGCCATGGGGCAGGTATTTGGTGGTCGGGTTGTCCGCGCCCCCATGCTCATGCATGGCAAGACCTCCGCCATTCACCACCATGGTACCGATCTGTTCTTTAACCTGCCGTCACCGTTTCGTGCGACCCGTTATCATTCGCTCATCGTGGAACAATCTGACTTTCCCGATTGTTTGGAGATCACCGCCTGGACCGAAGATGGGTTGGTGATGGGATTGCGTCATAAGACGTTGGCGGTTTATGGGGTGCAGTTTCATCCCGAATCCATTTTGACGGAACACGGTCATGATTTATTGAAAAATTTTATCGATCCTTCTCCCTGGCAGGGGGTGGTTTCATGACGATTCGCGCCGCCATCGCCCAACTTTTGGAGCGTCGGGATTTGTCTCAGGATGAAGCGCGTCTGGTGATGCGGCAGATCATGGCGGGGGAGACGACACCGGCGCAGATTGCCGCCTATGTCATCGCTTTGCGGATGAAAGGGGAGACGGTTGCGGAGTTGGCGGGATCGGCGCAGGCGATGCGGGATTGTGCCGTGCGGGTGAACTGTGCCGCTGTCCCTCTCATCGATACCTGTGGCACGGGTGGGGATGGTCGCGGTACCTTCAATATTTCCACCACGGCGGCTTTTGTGGTGGCGGCTTGCGGCGTCACTGTTGCTAAACACGGCAATCGTTCTATCTCTTCCCGATGTGGTTCGGCGGATCTTTTGCAGGCCCTGGGGGTGAATATTGATGTTTCGCCGGAGGTTGTGGCGCGATGCCTGGACGCGGTTGGGATTGGTTTTTTGTTTGCCCCCAGCCATCATGGCGCGATGAAACATGCGGCCCAACCACGTAAAGAGTTGGGGGTGCGGACCCTTTTTAACTTGTTGGGGCCTTTGACCAATCCGGCGGCGGCTTCGTGTCAACTGTTGGGGGTGTTTGATGGGCGTTGGACCGAACCTATGGCCATGGTTTTGGGGCGGTTGGGGGTGAAACGGGCACTGGTGGTCCATGGTTTGGATGGGTTGGATGAGATTACCACGACGACGGCGACGCAGGTGTCTGAACTGAAATCCGATGGTACGGTCGTGACTTACCAAGTGATGCCGGAGCAATGGGGATTGGTTCGGGTGCTGCCTGGGGATCTTGCCGGGGGGGATGTCGCTGCCAATGCGGCCATCACCCGATCCATCTTGGATGGTGAGACGGGGCCTGGACGGACTGTTGTTTTGGTCAATGCGGGGGCTGCCTTGTACGTGGCTGATGTGGTCCCGAATATTGCTGCGGGGATTGACCTTGCGGCCCGGGCTATTGATTCCGGTGAGGCCAAACGGCGGTTGGAACGTTTGGTTGCGGCGACCCAAAAAGGATAGATCCAGTTTTTGTCACAGGGGGCGTGCATGACGATTCGGGGAACCATTTTGGAGCAGATCATGGCCACCAAGCGGGAAGAGGTGGTCCGTAGCCGTTTCCGGTGGAGTGAATCGGACCTGATGGAAAAAATAGGCGAAGCCGGTCCCCCCATCGGTTTCATCAAAGCGATCCAAGGCCATTTAAAAGAGAAAAATCCGGCGGTCATCGCCGAAATCAAACGGGCTTCCCCCTCCAAAGGGAGGATTTTTCCGGGCGATGATGCAACCTTCGATCTGATCCAAATTGCCAAAGGATATCAGAAAGGTGGGGCGGTGTGTCTCTCCTGTTTGACGGATCGGACCTATTTCCAGGGGGCGGATGATTTTTTACCCCTGCTGCGCCAGAAAAACACTTTGCCGGTTTTACGCAAAGATTTTCTCTACGATCCCTATCAGATATTGCAATCACGCGCCCTGGGTGCCGATGCGGTATTGTTGATCATGGCGGTGTTGTCACCCGCCCAGGCGTTGGAACTGGAAGCGGCGGCACTAGAGGTGGAACTGGACGTGTTGGTGGAGGTTCATGATGAAGAAGAACTCGCACTGGCTCATGATCTGGAAACGCCGCTCATTGGGATCAACAATCGCAATCTGAAATCGTTTGAAACCTCTTTGGCCCGGTGCCAAGCACTGGCAGCGCGGGTGGAACCGAGCCGTATCGTGGTGGCCGAGAGCGGCATTGATACCGGTGCGGATTTAAAAATGTTAATGGGTCAAGGGATCGGTACTTTTCTGATCGGAACCGCCCTCATGCGTCATGCCGATCCCGGTGCAGCGTTGGCTGAGATGTTGGCCGAGGCTGCGGGCTGAACGCCCACCATGTCACGCCCGGCCCAAACCACGCGGCCAATACTTCAGTCACTCTTTGTCTGAAAAGACGTCATCCAGTGATTGGGCATCAAAGATGCGGAGGCTCCATTCCTCCAAGGATGATAGGCGAGATTTGGTAATCTTTTCACTGACCCATGCGGGTAGGTCGCCAAAACGGCGTTGCAATTGACTTCTCAGCATGGCAGCCTTGCCATCCCTTTCGCCATTTTGGTGTTCTTGTACCAGCCGATGCTCAAATTTTGGCAAAGAAAAAAGTTTCTCCTCTGGCGTTGCATCAACCATCGACTCAAACCATTCTTTCCCAAGTTGAATGACATATTCGGGTGTGATCTCTTCCATTTCAGGACGATTCAAGGCACTTTTCATTTTTATCCTCCATAAACCAATGATAACTTGACCAAATGCCTCCGAGAGTTTGAACAATCCAGCGTGTTGGATCGTCTCGAACGCCTTTTTTTGCTCGTCCTGGCGGCTGGCGAAGCATTTGAGAGGTGCATTGTGTGGTTCATTCGCCAATTCGTTCAGAAAAATCAACCGAACAACACCGCCCCAAGGGGGAATGCTCTCATAGACACCAGCCGCCCCAACAGGATTGAAAGAATGTCTTACCAAGAATTCTTTCCGGGGTGTTATGGAACAGATCATCACACTCCTCAATTGATGGCGTTCCAATTTTGCCATGTTCAGATACAGGGTGTCGTACACCGAAAGCCATGTCAGCGTTTTTTCGTTCAGGCTTTCGGTAATTTTCATCTCGACCAAAATCTGGTCGGCCTCAAGGTCTCGCAACCCATCTGCCAAACGCAAACGTTGCTCCTCTGTCCACCCACCTTGGACCGTTTCTTTTCGCTGAATCAAGATAAGGTCTGCGACAGGTGGGGCAGAAACAACAGGAACCTCCACGCGCACCTCAATGCCCACAGGCTCCAGCAACACTTTCAGTGTTTCGCTGGCCAAGCGGTGCCAATAGGTTTTGTTCTCTTTTTTCAAGTCGGTTGTTTTCCATGTCTCATGGTTTATAAACCGATCCGCCCAATGGCTTCATCCGTCGAAATCGTTTTCCCACACTCGGATTATTTCGGATTCTACTTTTCCCGTCCACGGAAATTTCTCGCATCTGGCCGAATGAGACGGCCTACATATCACGCCCGGCCCAAACCACGCGGCCAATGATATCGATCCCCAGGGTTTGTCCCAGGGCCATGGGGAAGGGGGGAAAGGTGGGGTTGTCGGACTGGACCACAAGTTTGTGGTTGTCCTTGGTATGCAATCGTTTGGCGTACAGTTGGTTGTCCAGACGTAACACGAAGATACGATTATCCTGGGGTTCTTTTTGGCGCAAATCCACCAAAAGGACATCGCCATCGCTGATGGTGGGATGCATGGAATCGCCGACGGCATCGATGACGGTCAAAAAACGGGGATTGAGCCGCCGTTTTTGCAACCAGACATTTTTAAACGCAAGATGCCCTTTGATGTTTTCTTCTTCGGGGGTCTCGGCACCCGTCCCCAGGCTGGCTATGACCTCCAAACGGGGGATCATGACAAATTCCGCCGCCTGATCTCCCTGAAACAGTGTGTCACCTCCCGGTGCCATTTCCGGCAGGTCCATCCATCCCCGATGTTTGCCAAAGGCCTCTTCCAGCCGTTGCGCCAAAAGATCACCCATGTTGCGCCGTCCGTGGGATCCCATAATTTGGCTTAAATAACTGCGGCTCGTTCGCGCTTTGCGGGCAACATCCGCAGCATTGCCCACTTCACGCACCAGTCGTGCTAGACGCGCCTTGCGATTTTTGATGCGTTCTGCATTCATGGTTTCCAATCCTCAAAGGAGGTCGATGACTCTGCCGTCAACACCTCATTTTCGTTAACCATCGTGCAGAAATCAATACAGCATTGTTTAGCAAAGTGCAACACCCACAGAACCGCTCCCCAGTATTTTTTTCCAGGGAGGGTGTTGTCGATGACCGGGAATGGTGGATTGCCCAATCGAGGTGAAGTCAGGCGGCGATGGCTTCCAGCATGACAGGTTCGGTCCCTGCGGGGAGAAGAAATTCCGCCGCTTGGCGACACATATCCCGCAAGATTTGATCTGACGGGATTTTTTTTGGATCCAGGGGGCCGGTTGTGTTGGCGATGGCCTGTAATTGACCGTAGAGCAATTGGTCGGAAGGATCGGAGAGTTTTCGACTGTGTGCTTGTTTTTCGGGGTTGTGAATGGGTTCAAACCATTTTACCAAAGATTTCCACCCATCAGGCTCTTGGGCGACAGCCTGAACCAGGAACTGCAACCTTTCGGGTAACAGAGATTTTAATGAGGCCGCTTGTCGGGCTTGTTGCTGAACATTTTTTTCTTGGGAAAAATCCTCCAGCAGTATCCAGGGTTTTGCCATTCCAAAGGTCTCATCGGCACCTCTCGCCGAATGGGGCAGTAATCCGTGACGGCGACCGACGAACCTCACCACTCCGTGTTGCGCATCCGTTTTTAGTAGATCTTCCAATTGTGTTCGCGCACGTTGATGAACAACTTTCGGCATTTCTGATTGCAAGCGCATGATAAAATCGGATGCTATTGCCAAACCTGGGGCACGAAAATGATCATACTGATTGCTATATTCTGGTTTTATATGATTCTCCAACGGTTCTTCCGCATATCCGCCATTTTGGCGAAGAATCGCAATTTTTTCCAACTGGGGCAAAGCAAACGAGTCATTGGCATCCTGTATCAACACTTTCCTGAAAACCGCTTCCGCCTCGTCCAATCGTCCTTGCCGACTTAGGAGAATGCCCAGTTCGTTGTAAGTGGGCAAATTATTGGGATCGCGGCGGAGGGTATCCCAGAATACCCACTCCGCTGCGTGGACGTGACCCATTGAGGCTAGGGATCGGCCCAGGAGATGCCAGCAGGGAATATCCCAGGGGGCGAAAACCAAGGCGCGACGCAACAATTGTGACGCCAGTTTGGCCATATCTGTCTGCGACTGCTTCAAAAGGAAACCAGCCGCCTTGGCTGTGGCATGAACGAGATAATAGGTATCGCTCGCACGTTGCGCATAATCTTCGTGTTGTGAAAAGAGAGAACGTAAATCAGAAGCTAGTTTTTCGAACTTTCCAGTTTTTTCAAATTGATCGAATACTTCCGTAAGATCGCGGGGATAGGGGGAGGATAAGGGGGCCATAGCACCCTTTTTGGATGAGGAACGGGCGGGTTTCAGTTCTTTTCGCCACCAATCAACGCGATCTGTATCGATGATTTGTTCTTCCATTTTCTCCAACAAAGGCTTTGACCAATCCGATAAAAATTTGGTCGCCTTGGGGTCCATGGCCCGCAGGGAGCGTAATTTGCGCAGAAATAGCTTTTGATTACTGGCATGGGGCAGCCACGCTGCCAATCCGGCCAGCCAAGCTGGGGGTACATTGCTACGGAGAGGAATTCCCCGGAGACCCAACAAACCAATATCGAGATAATAATCCTCCAAAGTGACACCCGCATTTCTGCACAAGCGTAACCACAAGGGCTGAAGACGCGGGCAATAGTGTTCCGATTGCGCCAAAACACGGTATACCGCCGCCATGGGATCCAAATAGGAAGCCAATGTCAAAGATGGAAGGATAGCACTGTAATATTCAAGGCGTTGGAACAGGTGTCCGCTCATTTTAGGAAGACGCAGATAAGCGACAGTGGTGAACGCCTGGTCCAGGTGTTGTACATAGTTCGAATAGCCAAAATGATGTCGCTGGTCTTCGTTCCACGCTAAAAAGGGATCCAACCATTGGGTCAGGGTAGCATCCAATTTTTGGATCCGAGCATCATCGGGTTGCAGCCCACCAAAGACGGTGCCAAGGGTTTCCGAAACACTGGCAAGGGCAAAGCCAGACACAGGGGCATTGCCGGAGACGAAAGCCTCCCAGGTTGATTCAGGATCTTTGTCAAATCGATCCAACCAGGGATTTAAGGGAAAAGTACTCATAGGGATCGATCGGGGATCTCTTTGCCATAGTGATGTTCCTGGGTTTTCTGACGCAAGGCGGCCAAGTGGCTGTTTCGCAGTTGCCAAATGGGATGTGTTGGCCTCGGTTGCAGAATTTGCCCCGTCTTGATCATATGCTTTGGTTCATAGTCCAATTTAACATGCAAAAGCTCAGCCAGCAATGGCGTGTCATACCCACTGGGTTGCAGGGACATGGTACGGCCAAAAGTTTTGCGTTCTCCTTGGAAGGGGGTCAAGGGGGCCGGGAAAAAATATTCATTGATGGGCTGATCCAGGACTGTGGGGATGGCGAATGGTGTTTTGATTCCTTGCGCTTTGGCCGCATGGAGTACGTCGCCAACGGTATAGCGCATTAAGGCGACGTATAGGGGAGCAGAACTAGGTCTTAAATGTGATAATCCCATTTGGTTGCGCAATAATTCCTCCCAATTGTTGCCACGAATCAATGCTTGCATATCCTCTTCTTCCAGGGCGGCAAAGCGTGGTTTGGGAGGCCGTTTTTTGTTCCATGCATCAAACCAATCAGAAAGCATGGCATCGGCATCGATCCGCGCTTTTTTTTGTGTTTTCTCTGGTTCCTTCTTGAGCAATGCCAAATTTTTTTCCAGTATTTCAAAAGCTTCTTGCTTATTCCTTATTTTTTTTCCGCCGGTTACCTGAAGCCCAAGCAGGGGATCCAACTGGACCATCCTGATCAGGCCCCTTTTAGATTCCAATTTTTCAAGAAACGCTGCTTGATTCTCCATTTTGAATGTCACTGGGCATGGAGGATTCCATACGTGTTCTGCGATGTAACGTTCATGACGCTGACGAAGATGTTCGGGGGAATCGTCTTTTAAATCGAGAGCCTGATAATAATTGCGTTTCCGCTCATTTGTGGTCCGTGGATCGAAGTGGAAATTATGAGCTTGGGCGAGCGCATGGCCATCGTCATCAGAAACAGGTATACTCGCTAGTTTTTTTAAAGCGTTGTCAAACATCTTGGGCAAGAATACAGTCATGGTTTTCTCGACAGGTTTTGGCAATTCCAAGCCTATGGGCATGTCAACCGAAGGGGAATGTATATTGGTCTCGGGGGGATTGGCAACGCTTGGTAACACCAAGAATCCCTGTGGGTGGTATTGTGGCAGAAAATGTGACAGAATAGTCGCTCTGATCCCCTTGGGGAAGAATGATACGATGAGGAGAGGGTCTGAGGATGAAAGTTTTTCTGCTTTCTATCCATCGCTTCAGCAACGCGCTCAGCGAATGGATGGGGAAATGGGTCGCTTGGCTCACCTTGTTGATGGTGTTCATCGTCTTTGTGGTCGTCGTTCTGCGCTATCTGTTCGATTGGGGACGTATCGACATCCAGGAATCGGCCATCTATGTCCATGCCGCCATCTTCATGCTTGGGGCCGCCTATACCCTCAAATATGATGACCATGTGCGGGTGGATATCTTTTACAGGCCAGCCGCCCCCAAAACCAAAGCTTGGATCAACCTCCTCGGCGTGGTGTTCCTGCTGCTCCCGATGATGGCCTTTATTTTCCTCATGAGTTGGGAATATGTCGCCGTCTCCTGGTCCATGCACGAAGGGTCACGCGAAGCGGGTGGCCTCAATGGCGTGTGGCTCCTGAAAGGGCTGATCCTGGTCATGCCTTGTCTGGTGAGTTTCCAGGGGTTGGGGCAGTTGGCCGAATCTTGCCTGACCATCCTGGATTGGAAAAAGGATTAATCATTCATGGAAGAATACGCCGCAATCTTCATGTTTGTCGCCGTGGCGACGATCCTCCTGGCCGGCTATCCCGTGGCATTTTCCTTGGCCGGGGCCTCCCTCATCGGGGCGTTGATCGGCCATCTTCTCGACCTCTTCGATCCCGCCTTCCTCGAAGCGGTCCCCAACCGCATCTACGGTATCATGATGAACGATACCCTCATGGCGGTGCCACTCTTCGTCTTCATGGGAGTAACCCTGGAACGCTCCCAAGTGGCGGAAGACCTCCTGGAAACCATGGCCCTCCTCTTTGGCCGCTTGCGCGGGGGGATCGCCATCTCCGTCATGGTGGTGGGAACTTTGCTCGCCGCCAGTACCGGAATCGTTGGTGCCACTGTCGTCACCATGGGGCTGTTGTCACTCCCCACCATGCTGCGTCGGGGTTATGATCCCGCTTTGGCTTCGGGAACCATCTGTGCCGCCGGAACCCTTGGCCAAATTATCCCACCCTCCATCGTCCTGGTAATCCTCGGCGATGTCCTCTCCGCCTCCTATCAGCAGGCACAGCTCAAAATGGGGGTCTTCTCCCCACGAACCGTGTCGGTGGGCGATCTGTTCGTCGGGGCTATCCTCCCTGGGATACTTCTGGTGATCCTGTACATCCTCTATATCGCCGTCGTCGCATACCTGCAACCGGCTCGCGCACCCGCCATCCCCGCCGAAGAACGGGAATTCCACAGCAAGGGCCTGGGGTTGCGGGTCGTCCAGGTTTTGATACCCCCCGTGGTGTTGATCGTCTCGGTGATGGGTTCCATCCTCGCCGGTCTGGCAACACCCACGGAAGCCGCCTCCGTCGGGGCAGTGGGATCCTTGCTCATGGCAACCTTGCGGGGTCGCATCAACCGTGCTTCCTTGGAAGAAATTACCCGCAGTACCATGCGGGTTACCAGCATGGTCTTCATGATCTTTATCGGGGCGGCGGTGTTTTCCCTGATCTTTCGCGGTTTTCATGGCGATGACATGGTTCATGACATGTTGCTTGATCTCCCTGGCGGTGCCATGGGTGCCCTGGCGGTGGTCATGGTGATCATGTTTTTGTTGGGCTTTATCATCGATTTTATCGAAATCACCTATGTGGTGGTCCCTATCGTTGGGCCACCCCTGCTGGCGTTGGGTTTGGATCCGGTCTGGCTTGGCGTCATGATGGGCGTCAACCTGCAAACATCATTCTTGACGCCGCCGTTTGGCTTCGCTTTGTTTTATCTTCGGGGAATCGCACCACCCACGCTACGTACCGTCGATATTTATCGCGGTGTTTTTCCCTTTATCATGATCCAGATATTGGCCTTGTTTCTTCTGGTATTTTGGCCATCGTTGGTCACCTGGCTGCCGGGGGCGATTTACGGAAAATAAATGTTATGGCTCCGGCAAGGTGCCGGTCTGTTCCAAAGATTTTTTGATGGTTTGAAACAGTTCCGTCCGCAGACGTTCCATGGAAGGTTCTCCTCCAGGATGAAACGGCAAGGTGCGGCAACGGTTGATGGCGGCCAGACCGACCCGTGCCGTGAACAGCCCATTGGCTGCCCCTTTGCCAACCTGAGCCAGCATGATGGAGGCGGCATGTCCTCCCACCGCTTCCGCCACTTTGTCGGCCAATAAATCGGCTGTCCCCGCCATGAATAAACCCAACATAACCTCCTTGGCCAAAAACAGGCTAGCCGACCAACTTGGCTTAAGTCCATAACATTGGGCGATCATGCGGATCATCCGCAGGTTTTGCCACAGAAAAACCAAGCTATCCAGCCAGACAAAAGGGCTGATGGTCGAAGCCAGAGCCGTGGTGCTGCCATGCTGGACAATCATGCGGTAGCAGCACTGGTCGTGTTGGACATAAACCGTCCTGGATAAAAGCTCCAGAAGTTCCCGATCATCGTGATGTTCTCGGGCCATATCGTGATAGTGACGCCAAGCCGGTTGTAACCATTCTTCCTGGCTCATGTCATGGCGCAACCGCAGGGCCAGGGGGATCCCCTGGCCATAACTTCGGGTATCCCACATCTGCCGGATTTGGTGACGTAATCCGTCAAACCGGCGCAAACGGACAAATCCATGGGCCTCGTTGAAAAGGATCATCACGCTTGCCGTCAAGGTGACCAGGATCAACAGGCTAAATACCGCCCCCAATACCCAGTGCCGTTGAAACTGATCCAGCACAAAATAGACCGCCTCCTCAAGCCATGTCCCCGCCAACCAAGTCACGCCGCCAAAAATGAGCCAAACCAGCCATCGATGTTGAACCCAAGAATCCCATCGTTGTCCGGTCAGGGGGGCGTCATGAGGCGATGCCGATGAACGGGAGGATGGCTCCTCTCTTGGTTCCACGGGGGCGGGCAATTCCACTGGAGTGATGGGGGGGTGCCCCTGTTGGACACTGGCGGTGGAATGGGTGGCGACCAGTTCAACGGGGGGGAGCCAGGGGTCGGAGGCGTTCATGTTAACTTGTCTCCCAGGAGAAAATCGAGGGCCAGATCCAGGCACAGACGACCCAGGCACTCAGCGGCAGAGAGTTATGCCTGCAATAAACGCTGTTGTAGCAATGGTTGCATGTCACGGCGGCTGTCGGCAATCACCAGGATAGTGATATTTTCGGCCATGACCCGGTAAATGATACGGTAAGGCTTGAAAAATATCTCACGATACTCGCGAAGCCCGACGGCCAGAAGTTCCTTGGGATAGGTTCCGCGTTCCGGGTTTTCAGAGAGGCTCGAAAAGACCTTCTCGATTTGATCAAGAACATAATCTGCTTTTCCCGGAGCGTCGTGAGATTCGATATAGTCGTACAACGCCTCCAGATCATGGGACGCATCGTCGGTCAGAAATACCTGGAAAGCCACCGCCCGCATCAACCGACGTCCTGTTTATGGGGTGCCCATGTCAAAAACTTGTTGTTGTTCATGCGCTTGAACGAAAATATGTTTTTTCTTCCTCCGGTCTCGAAGCCGCTGAACGACATCACCGGCGGGCTGGACTTTGCCTTTCTCGACCTGAAGCGTGCCGAGCGCAAGGATTTTCAGAAGGGCCATGGTCTCCTGATTTTGCTCATAACTTTCAATATCCTGTATCACGACCTTGGCTTCGCCATTCTGGGTGATGACCATGGGTCCATCTTGCCCCGATAGGTTACGCACGATTTCTGCGGCATGGGCTTTCAGATAACTGATTGGTTTGATCTGACGCGATAGTTTCATAACCATTCTCCCTTCATGACCAAATATAGTCTAGAAACAGGTCGAAGGTCAATCGGAGGTGTTCATGTTAACTTGTCTCCCAGGAGAAAATCGAGGGCCAGATCCAGGCGCAGGTGACCCAGGCGATCATCGGCATCATCCCGGGGAATCTTCGGCTCAAACTCCAAAAAATTAAATCGTTCGCTTTGCCAAGCTTCCGGTTTGGGGATTTTTTCGGGGATTTCTCCACCGAATAACAACACCTCTTCTGTGCGGCCTTTGGGACGCCCTTTGACGAAGGATAATCTTCGCCCCTGGTGTTCCTTGACCACAGTTTCCGTAGAGACCACCGAAGAGATGGCCATGGTATCCACCGTAACTCCATGGAAAGTGGCATCGTTGACCGGATCCATCAAGATCCGTTTAAGCAGCCGTTCCAGGTTGCCATGCTGATTGGCGGCAACATGGTCCGCCTTGGTGGCGACAAACAACAAGCGGTCAATGCGGGGCTGAAACAGTCGGGATAGGGTGGAGGAGCGGCCATAATCAAAATTTTTCAGAATACTTTTCAAGGAACGGTCCATATCGGCAAAATGTTCCGGCCCCCGGTTGAGACCCTTGAGGAGGTCCACCAGGACAATCTGTCGATCAAAATGCGAAAAATGTTGGTCATAAAAACGACGGACGACCCGATCTTTATAGGATTCAAAGCGGTCTGCCATCACCTGGCCCAATGATCCGGGTTGCGTCGATTGGGTGGTGTGCCGGATCGGGCAAAAGGTCAGGATCGGCGCATCTTTCAGATCGCCGGGGATTAAAAAGCGGCCCGGTTGCAGATAGCTCAACCCCACAGGTTCCGCTTTGCAGGCCAAAAGAAAGTCGGTAAACAAGCGACTCGCTTGCCGCAGAACCCCCTCTTCGGCATTTTGGTGTGGGTCCAGATTTTTAAGATATTCCAACCAAGGTTGCGCCAGCGTATCGCGTGGTTCACGGGTACACAAGGTGAATACCTCATCCGACCATTGGGCAAAACTTTGTCCCAAGAGCGGCAGATCCAGCAACCATTCCCCCGGATAATCGATGATGTCCAGATAGATCGTCGTGCTGGAACGGATGCGGCTTTGGAGAAATCCAGAAGGACGGAAACGGATGGCCAAGCGGATTTCGCTCAGACCATCGGTCGCCTTGGGCCATGCGGGGGGTGTGGCGGTGAGGGTTTGAATGAACTGATCATACCGAAACGCCGGAATATCCATATTGGGCTGTATCACCGTCTTGGCCCCCTGGAAACGCCCTTCGGCGACAACCTGAAAAAAAGGCAATCCCCCCAGGCGGCCCCCCTGGAGCAGTTGATGAATCATCGCGGTGATGAAAACGGTCTTGCCCGATTGATTCAAACCGGTGACCGCAAGTCGGATGCGGCGATCCATCGCCAGATAAAGGAGATCTTCCAAGCCTTTTCTGGCTTCATCCACCACGGATCCCAGATGGATCCTTTTGAGTTCGGGCACAGTCCACATGGGCTTTTATTATCCTGGAAAAAACGTTAGGATGAAGAGAGAGGTTCTCTGGGGTTTGATAAGGAATTGCGGTTACGTTTTGGTGTCGGGAGTCAATGCATGGATCGTCGGACTCTGTTGCAAAAATTGGATCATATTGCGTTCTTCAAAGATTTTTCCAATGAGGAACGGGCGTGGTTTTGCGATCACAAGGTATTCCGTTCCTACGAAAATGGGAAAAAAATTATCGTCGAAGGGGCGCAAGACCGGACGTTTTATGTGTTGATCGATGGCGTCGTCGTGGTCACCAAAAATGCCAATCCCGATGAAGTCCTGGCAACTTTGGAGGTGGGTGCAGTCTTCGGTGAAATCGCCCACTTCGCCCGCCAGCAGCGGGCTACCAATGTCCTGGCGCAGGGAAAAATTCTTGTTTTCCGTCTGGAACACGAGCTTTTTAAACAACTTCCCCCCGATGTCAAGTTGAAGATCAATCATCAGGCTATGGCCATTCTGATGCACCGTCTTGAGAGCAAAAAAAACAATTAGAGATGATTCTCCCCCGTTGTTTGCCACCATGTGGCGATGATCTCCGTAAGGCCCGTTAAATCTGGGACGACCCTGACCTCGGTGGGAAACGGGTTGGTTCGGCCTGGGGCGACGACCCCCAAAAAAGAGGCCCCGACCTCTTGGGCCGCCCGATGATCGGAATCGGAATCGCCAATCAATAAAAGTTCTTTGGGTTGGCACTGTTCCCGTTGGATCAACTCCGCCAAGACCGCATTTTTTTTCTTCGGGCCGCCGATGATCGCACGAAAATAGCGGTGAATATCCCGTTCCTGGGCAATTTCCACAACCTCCTGTTGCGGGGCTGCCGATACGATATACGATGGAATCAACGGCCAACTGCGTAAATATTCCAAACTTCCCGCAATCGCTGGTGCCGACACCGTGCGTTGAAAGACCGCCTCCTTGTAACGGGCCACGAGGTTGTCCAGGGTGGACTCTTCCAGATCACGTTGCAACACCTCCTTAAAAACCAACCCGATGCGTTCCCGACGAAAAATACCCCGTGTCTGTTCCCACAGCTTTTTGGCTCTCCCCCCCTTTCCAGGGGCTTCCTGGGATGCCAACATCTCCAAGGCATCATCCTTGATGGGGACGGAATCGGCTAAAACCCCATCAAAATCAAATGCGACGGCTTGAATTTGCAAGGCATTGAACCGTTGGATCATCGCTTTGCGTTCCTGATAGTTCATCCCCATATGGCAAGGTGAAATCATACGGTTTCTCCATGGCTTAGAAACGTTAATAGTTAAAGCCCGTAGACATCATCCCCTCGCGGGTTCGATTGAAAAATCGGATCTTGACAAAGGAAAGGATGCGAGGATCCAATTGTGATCGGGAAATCGCCTGATAAAGCCTTTCATTCAAGATCCCCAGATGATCACCCCTTACCGCTGTTTGGATCCCCCACATCAGAAACAGACGATGCTCGTTGGCGGCTTCTC
Source organism: Magnetococcales bacterium (assembly GCA_015228925.1). Classification (GTDB taxonomy): domain Bacteria; phylum Pseudomonadota; class Magnetococcia; order Magnetococcales; family UBA8363; genus UBA8363. The sequence goes on from JADGCQ010000027.1 coordinate 21,215, forward strand.
CGGCGAGCGGGGGGGGGCCGTGAAGAAATTCCATATGGACGGCGGGTGAGCGCAATACCCCGACGGGGATGAGTTCTTCCAGGCGCAAAACCGCCATCGCAATATGTTGTACCCGTTCCAGTTCCAGATCGCCAACGCCAGAATCTTTGAAAAAATGGACCGCCTGGGAGAGAAAATTATATTCCCGTGTCATGACCCGGGCATTGGCTTTGATCGCCAGATCTAAATAATGCCAGGATGCCTGGAAATAACCGGAAATGACGCAATTTTTAACCAAAGTCCGCAACAGTTCACTATTGGCTGGGGCCAATTCATGGGCGCGTCGGGAGGTTTCTCGCGCTTGGGAATAATAGCCCATTTTTCGCAAGGATTCGCTGAAGTCACCGAAGGAGGAAGGGTCATCGGGATTGGTTTCCAGGATGGCATAATGGTGGCGGCGCATGGTCGCTTCATCTTTGGCGAGGCAGGCCACGCGCGCCAAAATCAATCGGGCCACGTTGCCATGGGAGGAAATCAGTTCCTCCGCCCGCTCTTTCAGCGCGGTTATTCTGTCCGTTTCGATTTCCAAGTCATAATGGAACAGCTTCTCGGATTCTTTGAGAAGTTGGTTGACATATTGGTCTTCATCACGATACACCACGTTTCCTGAACTCCCTTACATGCCGTTAGTTTTTTTCTAAAAAAACCGCATCCAACGACTGCGCATCGACAAATCGAAGACTCCACGTCTCCAACGAGGGGATGTCCGCTTTGGCAAGTTGTTCCACGGCCCAGGTCGGCAGGGTGCCAAATCGACGTTGGAGCATGTCTGTCAGCATCTGCATCTTGCCTTTTT
>JADGCQ010000027.1:22145-38469 GCA_015228925.1 Magnetococcales bacterium
CGTTTTTCACCGCGTTTTTCACCGCGTTTTTCACCGCGTTTTTCACCGCGTTTTTCACCGCGTTTTTCACCCGCAAGCAGACTTTTCTTTTCAATTTCCTTGGCCCACTTTTCGACTTGTGATTCAAACATGATTACAATCTCCTCAAGCTGTTCAGGAATGGGCGGGAGAGGATTTGTCCCTTTCATTTTCTCCAGGTTTGCCGTCAATAACTCACGGAACAACCTTTTTATTGGCGGTCCATCGGGGTGAGCGGCAAACCATGCGACAAGGTCACGGCTGGCTTCTATCATGGATTCCAGGTTTTCCGGGTGCCCTATCCGAAAGAAAAGCGCAATCAAGGATTGGCGATTTTTTAATTCGGCATCTGGGAAACGTCCCTCATCAATCGCATAATAACGCATTTGTGGTTGATATTTCCACAAGGGAGAGCCATCTGGAAGATGGATGAGTTCATGCAGGCTGGTCGCCGCCTTCCAACGCGCTTCCCCATTATAGAGAACAATGGGGAGAATGGGGGGGAGTCCGTCACCCGCTTTTAATTGACGTTCATCCACCAATTGTTGGTAGAGCAAACCGCTGTAGACATGAAGACGCAACACCATCCATGCATCACTCTCCGATTGGAACTCCAGGATAAGCAACAGGAACAGACGACCGCCAAGCCGTGTGGGAATCTCCCAGACCACATCGCCGCGCCGACGTTGACCGGTATGTGCCGTCAATTTGGTATTGAGTCGCGTCATCCGCGACAGATCCAGTTCTTCCAGGATGGCTGGCTCAAGAAAATGAGTCAGTAAATCGGCGACGATTTCTGGATGGGAGAAAAGTCGATGGTATAGGGAATCGTGATCGCTCATGGGGGATAGGGTATCTCCAATCCGTGAAAACTTCAAAGTGACATAAAGAAGGTCAAGCGAGAACGGGATGGGTGACTTGATGCAGGGCATCGAGCAATACTTTTTTGCGGACCGGCTTGGACAGATACAGGGTGCATCCCGCCTCCTGGCTCCGTTCTTTTTCTCCCTCCATGGCATGGGCCGACAGGGCGATGATGGGGACGGGGGAACAATGGTGTTCCCGTTCCCATTGGCGGATTTGACGGGTGGCGGAATAGCCGTCCAGATTGGGCATTTGGACATCCATGATCACGACATCAAACGGTTTGTGTTTTATCGCGTTGACCGCTTGTGCGCCATCTTCGACCATGGTTAACTGGTGAGACGATCCCGAAAAAAAAGCGGCAAACACCATCCGGTTTTCTTCGGCATCTTCCGCCAGAAGAACCCGTAATGGTTGCGCGGGGGAGGGGCTTGCGGGTTGATCAAGGCGTTCGTGTTGGGTTGGAGCTACCGCGACGCGCATGGGCAAGGAAAAATGGAAGGTGCTTCCGTGACCCAAACGGCTTTCTACCTCCAACCGCCCCCCCATCAACGCCACCAAGCGTTGCGAAATGGCCAGTCCCAACCCGGTGCCACCATAACGTCGGGTAATCCCGGCATCGGCCTGGATAAAGTGTTCAAAGATCCGTTTTTTTTGCGTCGCATCGATGCCAATACCGGTATCGGTGACGCGGAAAGAAAGGGTTTCCGGTTCATGAGGGTGCATGGTCAGTGCCACATCCACCCGACCGGCATGGGTGAACTTGACGGCGTTGCTGATTAAGTTGATGAGAACCTGAATCACCCGGCTATCATCACCCAATACCGCCTCCGGGATGTGGGGTGAAATGGTGATACCGAATGCAAGTCCTTTCCGCTCGGCGGACAGACGCATCAGGTTGGCGGTCTCTTCCACCACCTGACGGGGAGAATAGGGGACTTGGGCAATCTGAACACTACCCGCCTCAAGTCGGGAAAAATCGAGAATATCGTTGATGACCCCCAGTAAAACTTTGCCTGAGGATTGCATCGATTGGGTAAAACGACGCTGTTCGGGACTCATCACCGTTTCCAGCAACAATTCCGCCATCCCCAAAACCACGTTGAGCGGGGTCCGAATTTCATGACTCATGGAGGCGAGAAAACGCCCTTTTTCGCTGTTGGCTTGGTCGGCGGCGACGATGGCTTGTTGCAACCGTTCGTCCAATTGCTTGCGTTCGATGACCCCCGCCAAGGTATTGGCGACGGTATGCAGCAAATCTTCTTCTTCCGCATCTCTGGCATGTCCCTCCGGCATGTAAATATTTAAAACCCCCAAAAACCGTTCTCTGGCGATGATGGGGATACAATAGTGAGAATGGGATACCATCCCTTCATAATGGATCGTATGTCTGGGATCGTGGGAATCGCAGAATATCAACTGATTCGATGCCATGGAGGCACCGCACACACATTGGGTATTGGTGACCCGGGAACAACTTGCGATCAACCTTTCATGAAGCCCCTTTTGGATTTTTAAAACCAATTCATCACGCATCTCGTCATACAAAAAAATGACCCCCTTGTTCAGGGTCACCAGCCAACTGGAAGACAATACCAGATCCAGGGCAATCTCCAGTTGTTCATCCAGGGAGTGCGGACTGGCTACCAATTGCAACAGGGCGTTGATGAGGATTTGATTTTGGAGAAGACGTTGGGTCCGTTGTTCGCTGCTTTTGCGTGCGGTGATATCCCGTGCCACGGCGGAAAAAAAACGCTTGGATTGGATCGTCCAGGAGGAGAGGGAAATTTCCAGAGGAAATTCGGTACCATCCTTTCGTTTCGCGATCACTTCGACCATTTGTCCAATCAGCCGTATTTCGCCGGTTGTCAAAACCCGTTGCATGGCCTGACGATGCGCATCGTGAAACCGTTTGGGTATTAACCGGGTCAACGGTTGTCTCAGAATTTCGTCTTCATCATAGCCGAAGATGGTCGTGGCACCACGATTCCAAAAGGTGATGATCCCTTGGTCATCGGCTGATAAAATGGCATCGCTGGCCGAGTTGGCGATAAATCGAAGTTGTAGGATGCTCTCCTGCAATGCCGCTTCCGCTGCATTTTTGCTTTTTAAAAGATTTTGTTTTTCCAGAACCTTTTTGACGGTCTCGCAAAGAAGTTCCAGATAATTGCCACCCGATTCTTTGACGACATAATCGGAGGCCCCGCGATGAATGGCCTCGATGGCGATCTCAAGGCTGCTGAAGCCCGATACCATGATGACGGGCGGGGCGTTGACCTTCTGCATGATCTGGGATAGGACATCCAGCCCATCCATGGATGGCAGTTTATAGTCCAAGACCACCACGTCGAAGGGGGTTTCCTGCAACATGTTCAAGCCCGACAGACCGTCCAAGGCGATTTCCACGTCGAACCCCTGGCGTGCTAAACGGCGTTTAACCAGTTGTGCCAGGGCTTCGTCATCCTCCATGGTGAGGATGCGTGGTTTTGGGCTGTTGGATCGGGGCGGTGTCATGGGCAGTGTGGATAGGACATAATGTTGATCAGGATCCCCATGGTTTGAATCGTTTTGGAAAAAGCCAGGGGATCTACAGGTTTGGTGACGAAATTGTTACACCCCAGTTCATAACATCGTTGGACCTCATGGGGGTCGTTGGTCGTTGTCAGGACGACGATGGGGATGATCTTACATTCTTCGTCTTTTTTCATCTCTTTGATCACTTGAAAACCATCGACCTCCGGCATATTCAAGTCGAGCAACACCAAGAGGGGTTGGGGACGCGGATGGTTGGCAAACCGACCCTTGTTGAACAAAAAATCGAGTGCTTCGCGTCCATTGAGGAGTCGTACAAGGGGATTGACGACGCCTGCCCGGCGCAGATTGCGTTCGATCAACGTTGCGTGGGCGTCATCATCTTCCACCAGAAGAATGGTCACCGGTTGCATCTCCTTCATTCGGCGTTCTCCCATGGCGTGCTGTTCGGTTGCGGCGGGATGGTCGGGAATGATAACAGGAAGGTTGTCCCCACCCCCAAGGTCGATTGGCACCGGATGTGTCCGTTCAGACGCCGCATGAGGGTTTGCACACAGGATAAACCGATGCCATCACCTGGGGAATCCTGGTTGCCAACGCGCTGAAACATGATAAAAATCTTTTGAATATCATCTTCCGCAATACCACGGCCATTATCTTGGACAAAAAAGAGGGTTCGATGTTCTTTTTCGTCCTCTTTCCCATGGATCTCAATGTTTGCGGGCCGCGACGGGTCACGATATTTGATGGCATTGGACAGGAGGTTACCAAAAATTTGCTCCATGGCGAATCGATCGGATACCAGAGGGGGAAGGGTTCCGACAGAAACATCGACCCCCGCTTCCCGGATGGTGAACTCTAACGCATTGATGTTGTTTTCCACCAGTTTTTGCATGTCCAACCTTTCAAAATGGAGTTCCACACGGCCCACGCGGGAAAGATTGAGAATACCATTGACCAATCCATCCATTTTATGGGTGGAAGCGCGGATGTAACGCAGATCATCTGGGAGGCGTCCATGGAGAATGTCTTGGATGCTACGCGATAATTCATCATCCTGGTCATGCAACAGGTTGGTGATGGGCTGTTCCAACGCTTCCAGGTCCATTTGCAACTCTTCGACAAAGCCTTGGATGCTGAGGAGCGGTGAACGCAGATCATGGGACACGATGTAGGTAAAATTTTTCAACTCATCGTTGGCCTGGGCCAAGTTGAGGGATGTTTGTCGATGCCGGGTGATCTCTTTTTCCTGCCCTTTGAATGCGGATTCCAACTTTTCCGCCATGACATCGAACGTTTGCCCCAGACCTCCGATTTCATCCTGGCCGCGAATGCCACAACGGATGGTCAGATCGTTCTCCGAGATTTGGGCTGCGGCGTGACTCAAAACCGTCAGCAGTCGGGTCTGTCTGCGAACCATCAAGGCATTGGTCAGGACCAGCAGCAGGAACACGGTCAATGAGACGAAGACCAGGGTGGTTACCTCTTGCCGCAATGGGGCGAACAGTTCTTTTTGATCAATTTTTACGACGAGTCCCATCCCCCACACCGGGCTGATGCGTACATGGCGAAAGGCGGCGACGACCGGTTCATTGCGGTAATCCCGCGAGAGAATCAGTCCCTCATGGCCACTGGCGGCCAATAATTCCGGTTTGGACTTCAGTTGATATTCCAATGGTTTGGGGGTAGGTCCATCGGGAGGGGGATATTTTAATTGGCTGATGAGAAATCCTTGACCATTCACCAGGAATACCTCGCCAGTTTTTCCCAGGCTATCGCCGACATTGGGGAGTCGTTCCATGAGGGCGACGGGGCTGACGGCGGCGACCAGCAATGCCACATCTTGTCCATGACGGTTGTGCAATGCATGACCAATGCGGAAAACTGGCCATTTTCTTCCAGGGAGCATTCTGGCACTTCCGACGTAACCATGATTGGACAGCAATACGTTGTGATAAAAACGATCTTTGATGAGCGGTTCGGGTGATTCGGTGGTGGTGGAGAAGACCAACTGCTTGGCGATATCGACCAGTTGCAGGAATTCAAATTCGGGATAAGCCTTGGAGATCGTTTGCAGATAGGCGGATGCCAAATGGTCTGTGGGTTCTGTGAGCCACGTTTCAAACTCATCCAGCAAGAACGGATTGTTGGCTATGAAGTTCAAGTCTTTCCTTTTTTCCCAGAGCCAATCTTCGGTTTGTTCTTTGTGGAGATTGGCGACCAAATCCAGGTGTCTGATCATTTCGTTGCGTAACTGGTCCAGACGACCCTGGAAAGGGGTATACGGTATTCCCATCACCGTGACGTAAACGATCAAGCCCAGGCTTCCCAGGAACAACAGGCTGGACCAGAAGACCAACCGGGTTTCCAGGTTATTTTTCCAAGGTTTGCGAGCGGGGGCATCGTGGGAGGGGCGGGCGTTCATGGTGGAGTACCCGCATAATCGAACGTGTCGAGGCGGTATTGGGTGGGGGCGGAGAGTATTTTTGTCCCATTTTCGCGATGAAAACAGGCCGCAACACGCTTCCAGGGGAGGTCCGAAGGTAATTTTCCGATGTGTTTTAAAAAATGGACCGCTTGGCCGACGTGTTCACTTTCCAAAAGATCGTCTTCGGGAATCACGGGCATGGCCTGCAAATAACGGATGCTGCTGTGTCCCAGTCGCAGTGATTCTTTGATGGGAAGGGCAAAGTCGTAACCCTGGAATGGGCGAATGGTGGCATTGGACCAGAACAGTGCCCGGATAAAGTTTTTATCGGATGATATCAGCCAGTTGAGTGCCCGAAATTCGGCAGCGATAATCAGATCGATGATTTCGGGATGCCGCTCGGCGAAAGGGTGGGAGAAATACAGGTATCCTGAGGAGAGAAATTTGTGGATGATGTGATGGCCGTATAAGTACGCTGCCATGGTGGGCGTCGGTTCCCAGGCACTGAATGCATCGATGGTCCCCTGTTCCAGGGCCTGGGGCATGGCGTTGATCTCCATGGGGACCAAGATGACATCCGATTCGGTCAGGTTATTGGCGCGCAAGGCATTCAAGAGGGCATAATGGGCATTGGAACCAAAGGCATATCCAATCCGTTGCCTTCGCAACTCGGACAGGAGCATGGGTTTGGGGACGACAATGGCGGTGAAGTAATGATTGGCCAGGGATACGATATGCACCTGATCGGCAACGCAGGCGGTGATGGCGGGCATATCACCGCCAATCCCCCCATCCAGGTTTCCATGATGGATCTGGATGTTTACGTCCGCACCTTTGAAAAAGGGGTGGAAGCGGATTTTTTTTCCAAGTTGTTGTAACTGTGCTTCAAGGATTGCATCGTGTTGCATGACTTCTGTGATGATGCCACTGGGAAACCATAGTGGTTGGACACCGATGTCCACGATGGTCTCAGACTTGCTGCCGCTGGGGGATGCTTCTTGAGTATGCCCTACGTTTGGGACCGACGAGAACAGCCCCAGCACCCAGAGGAGTGTGACAAGGAAGTTTATGCGGTACTTGGACATTGCGGACCGGGGTTAGCGATCATTCTTTGGGTTGGAATTTCTTTTCCAATGCATGGTGTCTCTCCAGCCGGATGACCTGTTCAAAAGCCTTGAAGTTCATTGTATGTGCTAGGCCATCGGTTGTCCCATGTTTTTTTAAGTGGGCTAGGCAATTTTGCAGGGCTTCGGTGGCGGCGAAGAGTGCGGAGAGTGCGAAGACGACCACTTTATATCCCATGTGTTGGAGTTCATCGGCGGACAGATTGGGGGTTTTTCCCCCCTCGATGATGTTGGCGAACAGGTATTGATTGGGGAAATGTTGCGCGACTGTCTGTAATTCTTCGACCGACCGTGGTGCTTCGACGAACAGCATGTCGGCACCCGCTTCCAGGTAGCGTTCGCCCCGTGCCATGGCATCCTGAAGTCCATGGATGGCGCGGGCATCGGTGCGGGCGACGATGACCAGACCGCTTTCTTGGGCGGCGAAGCGGGCGGCACGAATTTTTTCCACATGTTCGGCGACGCTGATAACTTGTTTGCCCTCCATATGGCCGCACCGTTTGGGCCATACCTGATCTTCCAGGATGATGCCGGCGACACCTGCGGAGACCGCCTCTTCCACGGTACGGATGACGTTCAGGGGATTGCCATACCCGGTATCCATATCGGCGATGACGGGGATGGCGGTTGCCTGGGCGATGGATCGGGCCGCTTGGATCATTTCGGTTGCCGTTAAGTATCCCATATCGGGTTTACCCAGTCGGGAGGCGGCAATGCTGAATCCGCCAGAGAAAATCAGATGGAAGCCGACCTGTTCGGCGATGAGGGCACCCAGACAATCATAAACGGCGGGGGCGATATGGATACCAGGTTCGGCCAGTCGGGATCTTAAGTGTTCTCCGGCGGTCACGGGTGTTCTCCAGGGTTGGTGATCAGGATCTTCGATGGAAGATAGATGATTCACGGTTCACTTTAAACCCCAGCCATTTCAAAATTTGATAAAGATCACTTTCCAGAGGCATCGCTTGGCGTGTTTCCTTGTGGGACCGGCACGTCTGCATTTTTATAAAAGAAATTAAAATTTGAATATAAAAATCTTTGAATTAAAAATAAATACAATATATCATTGATTGCAAATCACTGGGTATTTTTTTATTGGGGTGTATGTATGCTATTGGAAATTTTAAAGAATAATATCCACTGACGACGTTGCTCATACCGCCGCGCCGAAAGCTGGATGTGTCAACCCGTTGTCTGTGTGCAGTCCAAGGACGCCCATGTGCCGCGTTTCCATCAATATTCACCAATCATTTCATATCTTTATTGCCCCAGCTTTGGTACGGTTGGGTGCAATGTGTTCTGGGTTTCAATGGGAGGAGATGCGCTCCGATGGGACGCTTATTTTACAGGCACCTGACGTGACCCCGGAATCCCTGAGCCAGCAGTTCTGGCATCAAATCTACCGGGAGCGGATTTACACCGAAACCCTGCCGATCCGCCAAGCTTTGTTTCAGAGCTTTGCCTCATGAAGCTTTTCCCATTTCAGTTTCGGACGTTATCTTCCGGGGTGTTGTTCAGCAATCCGGCGGGAGATTTTTTTCAGAGTGATGAACGGCTGTTAGGGCGTATGGCAGTCGGGGATTTGCAGCCGACAGAGTGGGCTTTTTTGCAACGGCAGGGCTTTGCCTGCGAGGATCCGGGTGATTTCTACTACAATAGTTTTCGCCAACGTCTGCACGAAAAAAAGGCGATCCCTAATCGCTTGAACTATATCATCGCCGTCCCGACATTGCGTTGTGACTTGAGTTGCCGCTATTGCCAGGTCTCGCGTGTGGGCGAGAAGGTGCAGGGGTATGATTGGTCGGAGGAGACGTTGGCCCGCTTTTTATCGTTTCTCGATCACTTGGAGTCCTCGACGCTTAAACTGGAATTCCAGGGTGGAGAGCCTATCCTGAGAATGGATCTCCTGGAACGGATCATCGCCCACTGCCAGGAACGTTTCGATGCGGCAGAGTTTGTTATCTGTACCGCCCTCAACACCCTCCCCAACCGCCTGTTACGGTTGATGGCGCAGGATAATGTCTACCTGAGTACATCCTTGGATGGTCCATCGGAGTTGCACAGCCGCAACCGTACCCGGAGTCCTGAAGCGACGCGCCGCTTTGAAAACCATTTGCGGCGTTTGCTGGATTCCTTTGGCCCAGAACGGATTCATTTTCTCCCGACGGTGATGCCGAATGATTTTCACCGTTTGCCGGAAATCATCGATGCCTATCGTGCATGGGGGTGCGATGGTATCTATCTCCGTTCGGCAAGCTTCCATGGATTTGCCCGTAAACAATTGCCGACGGAGATGGCCGATCAAAGTGCCTTGGCTGACCGTTGGGTAGCCGCTTATTCCGTTGCCATGGAGCATCTGTTTCGGTGCAATACCGAGGGTGGCCCGATGATCCGGGAGTTTAATCTCAGCCAGATGTTGCGACGGATTTTCAAACGGAGTGCCAATCATCACGTCGATCTGCGTTCTCCCAATCCGGCGGCGCGTGATGCCCTTTTGGTGAATTGGGATGGACGTTTTTACCCGTCCGATGAGGCCCGTATGTTGGCGGCCATTGGTCACTCGGACTTGTCGATTGGCAGTCTGGCGTGCGGGTATGACCAAGAGAAAATCGCGCAGTTGAATTGGAATCAAATGAACGAGGTTCACGAATCCTGTATTCATTGTGTTTACCAAGCCTATTGCGGTATCGACATGATCGACGATTTGGCCCGTTGCGACCGCATCGACGTTCCCAAGGAGGGGAGTTGGTTTTGTCGGGTGCAGATGGGATTGTTCGATTTTGTTTTCAATAAGCTACTGGGCAATAATCCCGTGGACTTGTTTAATTTGTCCGGCCATTTGAATGGTCATTTCTCCCACACCCCCTTCTATGGCCGGTTTTACTATGATCCGGCATAGTTTTCAAATACGGGAACATGACGCAGCGCGGGAACCGGTGGTTTTCGCACTGAAGGAGATGACGTTTACCGCAGGTGGGTTGCGTATCGGTAGCCCTTATGGGGATGTGGTTCTTGCGGCCATGGCTGGAGAACTGGACCGGGGTGATATTCTGGCCCTTTTTCCCGAGGAAAACCGGGTCGTTCGTTGGTTTTTTTCCGATTCCCTAAGCCATACACTGCTGCTCACCGAGGCTTGTGATCAGCGTTGCCTGATGTGTTCGCAGCCCCCTCGTCCCCATCGCTACCCTTTTTGGAAACTGTATGCCCAAGCTTTGAATTTGCTGCCTGAAGGGAGCCAGGTGGGGTTGAGTGGTGGGGAACCGTTATTGTTGAAAAAAGAATTGGTTCCATGGCTGTTGGAGATGCACCGATGCCGCCCCGATCTCACCTTCCACCTCCTCAGCAATGCCCAGCACTTGAAGCTGGGGGATCGGGATTGGATCGAACCGTTGCGCGAAGTATTGCTTTGGGGGATTCCCTTATACGCCGGAGATGCGGAACGGCACGATCAAATTGTTTTCAAGAAGGGGGCTTTTGAGACGCTTTTGTCAGGGCTGAATCTGCTGGCACGTTGTGGATCGCGTGTGGAGTTGCGTTCCATCGTCATGCAGCCGACGTGGACGGGGCTTTCGGCCTTGGCCGATTTTGTCACCCGCCATCTGCGATTCATCGATTATTGGGCACTGATGCAGTTGGAGCCTATGGGCTATGCCGGAGAAGCCTGGGAAGGGTTATTTGTTGATACCTCCGAGCATTTTGCCCCGGTGGCGACGGCATTGGCGATGGCGCAGGCGGTCGATGTGGCGACCCTGCTCTATAATTTTCCCCGCTGCACCGTCCCCGAACCATGGCGGGATCGGGTGTGCGCCTCGGTTTCGGATTGGAAGCGGCGTTATTTACCGCAATGCGGCTTGTGCCGGGAACAATCGGTTTGTGGCGGATTTTTTGAATCTTATTGGGATCGATCTCATCAAGGTTTTCAGAGGATACAACCGTTATGAAACAATCATTGTTTACAATACCGTCCCTGTTGTTGGCGGGATTATTCGCCCCCACGGACAAGGCTTTTGGTACGACGGCAGAGGCTTATTCCGACGATCACGACCGAAACACCGATGTACAGCGTCCATTCGTTCAGGATCGTCCTTTTACCCTGGCCGGGCATCGTTCTCACTCCAGCCACCGTTCTCACTCCAGCCACTCCAGTCATCGTTCCAGCACCGGTGGCAGCAGAACCTATACAAATCCCGTAGTCGAGTACAGCCCCCCACCTCCTCCGATCCGTCATATTGACAGTCCCTCTCCCAGTGGCATTTTCCCTTCCAAATCGGCGAGTGCGCCCACGGAGAAATGGTTGCTCAAGGGGGGCACGAAGGCGTTTAAAACCTTGGTGCTTTCAGTGCAGGTCGCTCTCTACGGTAAGGGGTACTACAATGGTGCCATTGATGGTTCGATCAGCCCGGGCACGCAGACGGCGATCAGCAATTTTCAGCGCGAACACGGCATGGTGGCGACTGGCCAGATCAACGAGTCATTGCTCAACGCGCTCAATGTCGCGCTGCCGTAGCGCAGGGGGAACGGATGGGGTGTGTGTTTACGTTACGATTGGATTATCACTGGGTATCACGATGTGAGAGGAGAGTCATTATGGAATCGACAAATTTAAGTGCGGTGGTGTTTCAGGGGGGTGGTGCCTTTGGATCTTACGAATATGGTGCCTTCAAGGCACTGTGGGATCGGGGGATTCGGCCCAAGGTGGTGACGGGTGTATCCATCGGTGCGGTCAACGCGGCGGTCATTGCGGGATGTAAAAACGATGATCCACCGGCGGCTTTGGATGAGCTATGGGATCGCTTGAGTGCCCTTCCCATGCCGGGTTTGCCCGATGGTTTGCATCATCTGCTCTCTATGCCGTTCAATCCCGGCATGTACTCTCCCAATCCATGGCTTTTGATTTCTCCGTTCACCCAGACCTATTTTTCCGACACCTATTTGCTGGAGAAAACCCTGAATGAGATGATTGATTGGGAAAAACTCAACCGGGGGACGACCCGTTTGGCGGTGACCTCTTTGAATATTGAAACTGGCAAACTGGAAGTGTTTGCCAACTTTCCGCAGGAGGGGGACCAAGGATCGCCCACGGTGTTGAATGCTTCCCATATTTTAGCCAGTGGTGCATTACCGCCGGGGTTTCCCATGGTGCAGATCAACGGTTCGCACTATTGGGATGGAGGGCTGTTTGACAATACGCCACTCAAACCGGCTTTCAAGGCATTGAATGGGTTCAAGGATTCTTCCGAACAAAACTATACACGCTCGGTTTATGTATTTTCTTTGTTTCCCCAACGGGGGATGGTCCCGAAAAATTTGTTGGAAGTCGATGATCGCAAAATGAGCATTTCTTTTGAATGTAAGATTGATTATGACAAAAAACTGTACCAAAAGATGAACAGTCTTCGTGAATTTGCCCACAAGGTGGATGCATGGCTCCCCAGTGACAGCCCCTTGCGTCATGACGAAGGGTTTCAGGATCTTCTTTCCTATCAACCGTTTTTGCCGCCGATCATCATCGAATTGACCGAGAACTATTCGTTGCAAGAACAATTACTCTCGCCGGGGACCGATTTTACCCACAAGACCATCCAACACCGTTGTGACGTTGGCTACCAGATCGCCATGGCGACGTTGGATGGCATGTCCCCCTCAGACTGACCGCGTTATACGCTGACCCAGGATAAGGCCAGCAGGGTGAACAAGAATAACAGAACGGGGAGGATCACCTCTTTCCAGTTGAGTTCACCCTTGTCCCCATGGATGCTACTGTCGATGTGTGCGATATGCATGGCCGTCTCCTTTGCAATTTTCACTTGGATACGACGCCCATCATGGATAGCGGGGATGATTCCCGTTATCCATGATCGGCGGACCCTCTTTTCCGAACCCTGCTACAGGATTGGACAAGGAAATAGCGAGAAAGTTCCCAAAAAGATGAGGGTTTGAATGTAGACCCTATTGGTAAGGACAATCCTTGTCTCTACAATGAGGGTCTACCTCATTGATCTGTTGCTTGGTGATGACTTGTGGTACGCTTACTCCCGTTGCAACCTTTTGGAGGGAGAAAATCACCGATGAATCCTGCGATTGCGTTTGACACGTTGGCGTATGCCAAGAGACTTAAATCTGTGGGTGTTCCCGAAGCCCAGGCAGAAGTCCAGGCCGAAACCATTGTTGAACTGATGGAAGAACGGCTTGCGACCAAGTTGGATATTGAGGTTGTTCGGCGTGATATGAAGGAAATGGAAGTTGCTCTTAAGCGCGATATTGATCTTGTCAGGCGCGATATGAAGGAAATCGAGGCTGGCCTCAAGCGCGATATCAAGGAAATTGAAGCCAGACTAAAGCTCGATATTGATCTTGTCAGACGCGACATGAAGGAAATGGAAAACGGCCTCAAGCGCGACATGAAGGAGATGGAAAACGGCCTCAAGCGCGACATGAAAGAGATGGAAAACGGCCTCAAGCGCGACATGAAGGAGATGGAGTTGCGGTTAAAACATGATCTGACCCTGCGTCTTGGCGGGATGATGGCGGCCTCTATCGCCGTTGTGGCGGCACTGGTGAAGTTGCTTTAATCATTAACAAAAGCCTGACTAGGAATAACCACCATCTTTCATCAGGGAAGAAAGCTTTCCAAACTTTTCAAAGCGCGTTTGACGACGGGAAATTCGTTGAACAAAAACCCGTGCCGTTGGAAATGGGGGGATTGTTCCAGTTTTTGGGCGGTTTGGGGATCTTTGGCCAAGTGGCGATCAACGGCGATGGCCAGATTGGGATGTTTTTTTGTTTTTGGGGGTGTTTCCAGTTGCAGCAGACGCCGGTGAAGAGGGGAGACATGCCAGCGATGAAACATCTCCAGGTGGACGACCCGCTTGGAGGTGTGGCGAAAAGTGAAATCGGCGACGATCAGATCACTCCCCTCCAGACGGAGCGTTTCCGTGTCGGGAACCAGAGTCCAATCGGTCGCCTCCTCGGCAAATTGCATGGCAAAGAGTTCAAATTCCGGCGGAACATAGGCTTTTTGACGAGAATAGTGGGAAACCAATCCATAATCCTGGTCTAATTGCATCATTCCCTTGGCTTGACCGTTGGGACGGACTTCGGCGGAAAGATTCCACTTTTCCAGATGGCAGATGGCGGGGAGAATCGACGCAAATTGGATCCCATATTTTCGTACCTGATCAAACAGGCTCAACGGTCCATCCAACCGAATATGAAAATGGCCCGATTTTTCTTGCTCAATGGTGGCCAAGAGTCGGAAAAATTTTAAGTGTCGAAAAAATTGCCGTAACCGACCCACATCGGGGTCGATGATCTCCAGGTCCAAATGGCTCGCCCCCAACAAAAGCCCCTGCACCTGGGCCATGTTATAACGGTGCAACAACCGTTCCGGCATCAGGGGGTCGAAAGATTTCAAGGTTTGACGGTTGGACAGGTCGGAAAACAGGGCCGCCGTCAAGACTTCCGCCGTCATCCCCAAAGCTTGGGCGACCCCTTCACGAAATACCTCCAGGCGACCGACGGTGGCGGCGGTCAGTTGCCGTGTGGATTCCTTGAATGCCTCCATGCGAATCTCCTCCAACCGAGGATCCGGTTCGCAAAATTCACAGCGGTCCAACAACAGTTTATTCAACCCCTTGGCGATCAGGGCGGAACGGCTGGCGTCCATGGCGGGTTGAACCAGTTCCAGCAACTCCTCGCGGCTTAAACCCTGATTTTCTTGGGCTTGGGCATAGATGTCGATCATCTCCGCAGCCAGATCCAGGGTGACGCGATTGTTTGTATCGACCAAACGGGGGATGATCCGGCCATCACGACGGCGATCAAAGCGGAGTAATTCTTTGGTTAACATCCCGACTGGCCTTTATGCGGTGGGTTCATGGGTCTCCTTTTGATAGGCGGCATGTTGGCGGCGGCGGACGGAGGTAAAGGTTTCGGCGGTATCCTCGGAGACCATCTCATAGAGGATCGCTTGTTTGCCTTCCCGTGGTCGAAGAATTCTTCCCAGTCGTTGGACATGTTCGCGGACCGAACCGCTGCCAGAGACGATGATCCCGACCGAAACGTCGGGGACATCGACCCCTTCGTTAAGGATGCGGGAGTTGACGAGAAATGGGAGACTTCCATCCCGAAATCCATCCAAAAGTTTGGCCCGTTCCGCCGCTTTGGTGTTGTGGGTGATCACCGGCAGAAAAAAAGTTTCGGCGATGGCATAGGCGGTGGCATTGTCATCGGTAAACAGCAACACCCGTTCCCGGCGATGTTTGATCAGAAGACGCCAGACCGCCCGCAATTTGGCACGGCTGGCGCGGGCGATTTTTTTTTGCATACGGTAGGCGGCATAAGCTTGGCGGCCTTCTTTGGATCGTGCGCACACTTTGATAAACTGACTCCACCCCTGGGGTTGACCAAAACTGATACCACTGGCGCGGGCAAAGTCTTTGTATTGCTTGTAGGCGGCATCATAGGCGATCCGTTCATCCTCATCCAAACTGATGGGGATGGTCTCCAGATGATAGGGGGAGAGGAATCGCCCCTCCAGGTCGCCGATTTCGCAGCGATGACAGATGGGGCCGACAAGTTTTTCCAAATCACCTTCGGTGCCGTCGGCCCGTTCGGGGGTGGCGGTGAGTCCCAAACGGAAGGGAGCTATGGCCATGGCCGCCATTAGACGGTTGCTGGGGGCGGGGAGATGATGGCATTCGTCAAAGACGATCAGACCAAACCGATTGCCGATCCTGTCCATGAAGATGACCGCAGAGTCATACGTGCTGACGGTGATGGTTTCAATGATATGGCTGCCTCCTCCCAGAAGGCCGATGGTGATACCGAAACTTTGTTCCAGTCGTTGATGCCATTGCAACATGAGATCGATGGTGGGGACGATGATCAGGGTATTGCGACGGACATGGGCGATGGCCATGTGGGCCACCAGGGTTTTCCCGGCACCGGTGGGGAGTACGACGACCCCCCGGCGTCCTGCGCCAATCCAGGCGTCCAGGGCCTCTTTTTGGTGTGGCCGGGGGGGGGGATCGTTTGGGGGGGGCAGAGAATGAATGGCAAACTGCCGCGCTTCATCGGTGAATGGGGTTTTCAGTTGGTGCAATGTGAGGAGGATGGGGCTGTAATTCAGGGCCTCGGCGCGATAACATGCGCTGCGCTCATCCCACAGGACATGTTGGGCCACCGGGGCGAGTTCTTCGGGGGTGCCGTGAATGGCGAGGGTTCCTTGATCAAATGCAATACGGACCATGTTTTTCTTGAGTCCTCAAAACTGGGAATTCTCTTTGGAGCGTGTTGATATTAGATAAAATTATTAAAAGAAAAAAGGGGTCTGGGGGATTGCCCCCAGGGTTTTGAC
>JADGCQ010000028.1 GCA_015228925.1 Magnetococcales bacterium
CTTCCCGTCCGATCAAAATCTGCAACAAACGTTGCGGCGGCTTTTCAAACAAATCCTTGAGGGTGGTATCGTACTGTGATCTGTTTTTTTCTTTTTGATCTTCCCGACATTCCGCACCCCCAGAGAATAATGGCTTTGATGATGGTTATGACATTATGCCTTTTGGTATATGCCGCTCTGGAGTACAAAATCCGCCAAGGACTCAAGGAGAGAGAGACCTCCTTACCAGACCAGAAAGGCAAACCAACCAAATGCCCTACAGTTCGGTGGGTATTCCAGACGTTTACGGGAATCCATCTTCTTATTGTTAAAGATTCACAATGCGTTATACTTAATATGAACGAGTACCATTGGAGGGTCTTGGCACTCCTCGGAAAACGCTATGAAACCATATATTCCTAAAACGTGTTCTAGGGGTGCGGAATGTCGGTCAAAAGGTTGCGTTAACGCGATCTTTAAGATTTGACGTTGTTCTTTAATTCAACCTTTTTTGATGGCAAACTGGGTGGCAAGGGGTACGCATTAGAACTGAGTGTTGGGAATAGATGTTTTGTACGATTTTGTGGCGGCGGTCTTTTTTTGCTGCCGGATCATGTGACGGAGGAAAACAGCAAACACGCCCGCAAAGAGACCCCCGAAAATTCCCGTCAAAACGATGCGCGACTTCTGGGGCCTGACATACGCATTCTCGGGTGGCACCACAGCCGGATCAATGATATCAAACGCATAGGATGTTTTGACACTCGCCATCATGATTCTTTTCATTTGGCCTTCTTGCAACGAGGCAATGGCATTGCGGACAACAACAATTTGTGTCCTTTCAAACTCTTCATTCAAGAATTCCATGCTTTTTCGGGCATCCTGAATGGCTAGATCACGCAAAAACAGGTTGATGCGCTCCACAATATGGTTAGCCCAGAGGGTCGCTTGCTCTCTGTCCCCCCATTCGATGGCCAGGGTGATCAGACCGTCTTTTTTATTTTCATTAATGCTGAGGATGTTATTAAAAAGTTGCACGGCGTCCCACATGCTGGGTGGTTCATCCGTGCTGGGCGACTCATCTGGCAGACCAAGCCAACGTTTCCATCTTGGTATTGGTTTTTTTTTCCATTTCTGTTTTTCAGCATCCCACCGATCAGCATAAAGAACTTTTATAAGATTTTCTTCTCGCAGAAAGGACTCGATGAAAGCCTTGGACTTGAGCTTGGCGGTGGCAAAAACCGTGGAATTGCTGGACTGGCTGCCAAGTCCCAACAACTGGGCTGCCCCTCCCAGGTTGGCAAGCACCCCCGACTTGGTTGATTCTTCACCGGTCACTGGCAGCAACAATACTTCCGCTCTGTAGATAGGATTGCTCGATAATGCCTGGAGTAAGGCCAGAATCGTGGCAATAATCGTGAATGTGATGATCAAATACTTCCCACGGACCAAGGTATCCCAAAGTTCGATCAGATTGATCGCATCGTCATCAACCAGAGAGGTGGCAGGAACACTGGGGTCAGGGGGGAGAGAAGATAGGTTTGAGGAAGGTGTAGTTGCTGACACGATGGGGGCATTCCTATGGATTAAATTTTTGCCACGACGGCGCATGAGGCGCATGAACTAGCTTGAACTGGGCTGCGCACGTTTCATACACGGTATTCATTAAAAAATCAACCAATTCTGGCATATGGGCCATGCAATGTATCCATGCCTAGGGAGAAAAGGCCCTTGAATCAATAGTGATTTTGATGTAGCGTATCCCCTGGGGTTTTTTACACCATTGCCATAATGGTGACACGGACAAGGAAATCAAGATTGTAATGAATCACTGGTATGTTGTACATACGAAACCGAACCAGGAGCAGGTCGCGAGAAACAATCTGATCAATCAGGGGTATACGTGTTTTTTCCCAAAAGTGCGGGTGATGAGGCTTAGAAGAAACAAACGGGCCCCTGTGGCTGTGCCCTTCTTTTATAGCTACCTTTTTATCAATCTTGATATTGAAAATACCAATATTGGACCAATCCGCTCGACTTTTGGGGTGCGTGGACTCGTCCGATTCGGTGGGTACTATCCGGTGATCAGCGATGATTTCATCAACCAGCTGTACGCCATGGCGGACGCGGGAGATATCCTGAGTCTGCCTGCCAAAGAGTTTGAACCCAACCAGGTTGTCCAAATAAAAGGCGGTCCATTGTGTGGGTATGAAGCCATCTTTTTGGCAAAAAATAATAAGGAACGTGCGCTCATTTTGATCGACATCATTGGGACAAAAAGAGAGATCAGTATGCCTATGTCGGACTTGATATAGAACCAGACGCCAGGGAATAGATCACGACTGGATCGATTGATGGCATCTGGCGCACGGCGTAATCGTTTACTCCCCCCCCAGGTAAGCTTCTTGTTTTCGGATGATTTTTTGGAAGTCTGTCAGGACCAACCATTACCGACAGGGGCGGGAGTCAACGGCCAGGGGATCGCCACCGGATGAGAACCGCTGCTGCAATGATTGCCGGTTGATCTGAAGCCATTGCATCCCCAAAATGACCGACCCGGCGTTGATCTCTCCTTGAGCCATCATCTCCAATACTTCGGAAAATGGTATGCAAATCGTTCGGATATCCTCCTCTTCCTCACGAACGCCACTTGCGGATGGTGGCACTGTGCTGTCAAAGATCCCAAGGAACAGGTGGATACGCTCCGTGGTTCCACTGGGACTGATGTAAAAAGTATTGATATGTTCCAGGACCGATGGCGTCCAACCGGTCTCTTCCTGGATCTCTTTCAGTGCCACCGCTTTGACATCGGCACGACCTTGACAGGCCCCGGCAGCCAGTTCCGTTACCCAACCCCGGTTTTCACGCAAGTGGGCACCAATGCGAAATTGTTGTACCAGACCAACCTTATCCCGTATCGGATCATACAGGATGATCGCGACCCCATCTCCCCGTTCCAAGGCTTCCAGAACGACCGTTCCGCTCATCTGACCATCAAAACGGCGATAGCGCAACATCACCTTGAAAAGGCGGAAAAATCCTCGATAGACCTCTTTGGTTTCAATCACTTCAACGTCCATTAAGACCCCTTGATCATGGCATTTTGGCTGACACGGCAACTTTTTCCATCCCCTGGGGCATTTGATACCACTCCATACAGGATCAAACAATGGGATCTGGTGAAAATTATTGACGGCATGATACATGCATGTCTTATCCTTCAAGAAGGTGTCCTTGGAAGCAAACGACTCACGAGTTCTTGGCCAGGAACCGATAAGGATAGTAAGGGCTGTCTCATCGCCTGTGGACTCGCAACCGTGGGGCCTCCTCGTGCGGTTTCCGCACACGGGGGCTGCGGTTGGGCTGGAGCCATGGGGAGGGGCGGCGCGGGGAAGGTCACCGAAAACCGTGACTCCTGTTCTTGTGAGGTTCCTGGAGCTATTTTCTTCGGGAATTCGTGGGCGGGTTGGCCAGAAAAAGTGCCAAAAAATAAGTGGGGGGTTACCCCCCACCATCCAATTCTGAGGGATCTTCCTGGATTCCGTGTCGTGAGTTTGTCCCTAAAGTCAAAAAATAAATGCATTGATCCCCTGTCCAAATTCGCCGTGGTTCTCAAGACTGTGCATCGTTAAAAGATGGTTTCGATTCCGCGAGGCTGGCAACGCTTGTGTTCATGCCCAGTTGCGTTTTTCCTTAAAGAGGGTTCATGTCAACGACCATCCTTATTGAAACCCTGTACGATCTTCTGCGACAAAACCCACCTGAGACGGAAAAGGCACTGGCATTGATCGATCATGCCCTCGCCGCCGGCGTTTGTGCTTATGAAAGAAATCAGGGCAAAAAAATGGTCGAGGGTTTGTTGAATGCGTTGGCAGGATGGTGGGGTGCGGAGGAAGGGGTTGGCTTGGCCATTGAGCGTTGTCGTCAGTTTGAGGGGCATGGGTATGATCCGCAGCAGTTTGTTCAGGCGTGTACCCCTTTGTTTGCCTATGCTGGATCCCGGTGGAAAACTGAAAACAACGATTCTTCATCGGCGTTGGTCCCCAGAATCTGGGAGGCCTTGGAAATGTTGGCAAAACATAATCACGATGTCGCTCATGCGATCAGAACCCCACCGTCAAAACCTTCCAGCATGGAACAATTGATCCAACGATTGGAATCTATGGATATTCCGGGTAGGATGACCCAGGACAATCAGGAAAATGATCGGTGTTTCGATACGGCTTGGCGGCGTTTGGATCAGGGGCTGGCAGAGATTGTTCAAGGTGATGGGATGGTCCGTGCGGATGATCTGGAGTCCAGAATATCGCGTGTGACCACATGGACGGAAGATTGGATGCGGGAAGCGGGGAGGGTGGGGCAGTGCCAGGATGAAAATCGGCAAAAAGGGGAAAAACTGAAAATACGCATCGATGCCCTGGAAACTGCCATTGCTTCCAGCCAGGTGGCCCATTTCATTGATCCCAAGACGGGGCTTTCAGACCACTCATCATTTTCTGTTCGACTCAATCGGTTATTGGATCGTGCCCGCCATCTGGGGGAAATTTTTGCCATCGGGGTGATCCGTTTGGAAAATTATGATGCCTTGGAGGCATCATTGACTGCGGACGCGATGGCTTTGATGATCCGGGAAATGGCCGAGGAAATTCGCCAACATCTGGAAGAACATGATTTCATTGCTCGGATCGCACCGGATCGCCTTGGGATTTTGTTCCCTAAAACGGGAAGTGAACGCTCCGCAGCGGTGATCGCCGAATTAAATCGATCCTTGTATTGCACGCTATCGTCATTGAACCCGGGCATTTCCCGGTTGCGCATTATGGGTGGCAGTCTTTGTTTTCAGCAGGGGATGACCGTTAAGGAGATGATGGTCAAAGTCGCGCAGTTGGCCAATGACCTGGATGTGGCCAAGGCAGACAGATTGGAGGTGTCCGAGGAGCCTGAATGTGATTGAAACATCCAGAAACATCCATAAACTTCGGGGTTTGCTCCTTGAAACACCCATGCAGGCTCACCCGGTGATGTCGGTGGCCAAAGAGATGATGCTTCATGGTGTCAATGATCGTGAGGTGTTTTATTTCCAACAGGCGGCCATTGTGCTTTTAGAACGGGTTTTCGGCCCATGTCTGCACGGCCATGTGGAGGAGGAATCCATTCTTAAAAGATTGGTTGCCAGGATTCGGCGCAATCCAGGTATCGATCCTGACGAGGTGGCTGGTGCGGTCGCTCCATTGATTTTAAGTGTTTCGCAACATTCGGCATCATCGGTTGGTCGTGAATCCTCTCAGGAGGAGGCGGATCGTGTGCGGGCGTTGTTGTCGCGCATTCCAGGATTCCAAGAAGTTTGCGATAAAAGCCAGGGCGAGACTTCAGGCTGGCGTTGGGTTGAGGCGTGTGTTGAGGCGTGTATTCTGGAGCAGGGACGCAATCAAAGGCGTGAAGAACGAGAATGGCAGCGGCGCAGACATCAGTTGGAACGGATGGCGCACGCCTTGATTCAGGCCTGTGAACGCATCCATCTTCCAACCGATGTGTTGCACAAAGCCATACAAGCCTTGGAGGGTACGGAATCGTTGGCTGTCAAGCTAGATGCTTTTGTGGAAAGTCTTCTGGGTGAGGCGCACAAATTAAAAACATCGATGGATGCGGCGCGTCGCTACATCGATCGGGCGGAGGCGGCTATTGAAGAACTGAATGGACTTTTCCGCAAGGCCGACGTGCAACTGATGCAATCCCGGGATGAGGAATTGCTGGATATCTTTACGGGGCTTGGTAATCGCTTTGCGTTGACGGAACACCGAAAGCGGTACGCATCTGGTACAAAACAGGTCTTGTTGTTCGTCTATTGTGATGAGGGGACAACGATTCGCCCCAAAATAGCGCGGTCTGAGGTTTTGCGTGTTTTAGGATTCATCGGGCGACGCATCCAAAAAATGCAGATTGGGTTGCCGTTTCATATTGGCAATGAAACCATCGTGGTCATCCTTTCCCGTCCTTTTGTCCATCAGGAGATCGACTGTGCCGTCAGGGAACAAATC
Organism: Magnetococcales bacterium; assembly: GCA_015228925.1. GTDB lineage: Bacteria > Pseudomonadota > Magnetococcia > Magnetococcales > UBA8363 > UBA8363. The sequence continues at coordinate 6,018 of JADGCQ010000028.1, forward strand.
CTCGACCGGTTGCGGGAAGCCAAGGGATTTCCAACCCACGTAAGCTTTGGATTGGCGGCTCTGTCGGCGAGCGGTTTTTCGGATGAGGCGGTCATGTTGGAGGAGGGGAGACACTTGGCGAAAAATTCGGCCATGAGGGGTGGCCAGCTTTTGCAGGTGGAAAAGATCGTCTCCGATCCATCCCAAACGTCGTAAAGAGGATGTGATGTGACTTGCAATAATACAAAATTTAAAATATTTTTAGTCCGTCTTTTCCGCTTTTTTATCATTTTTTGGGAGATAACCATGAAACGTTTTTCAGCCATGGGTCGTGGCTTAGTCTTAAGTTTGGCGTTGATCGTCCCTGGAACCGTCATCAGTGGGTGTGCATCCAAGGCCCAGAGCGGTGCCGGTTTGGGCGCATTGGGTGGTGGATTGATCGGTAGTTTGGCAGGCCCTTCAAAAAATAAGGAACAAAATGCACTGATCGGTGCGGCTGTGGGCGGCTTGTTGGGATATGCCATCGGTAATGAGATGGATAAGGCCGATAGGGCGCAAATCGACACGGCTCTTGAGGTGGGAAAATCCAATCAGGTTCGGGAGTGGACCAATCCCGATACGGGCCGCAGTTATGCGGTGACTCCCATGCAACCCAAACGTGTCAACGGGCGCGATTGTCGCGATATTCTTGTCGATGTCATCGTCGATGGTCGGCATGATACAGCGACCCATACCGCATGCCGCAGTGATGATGGTACTTGGGAAATGTAGTTGGGTTTGATCTCTTTTTAAGTGAGTACCTTGGGGCTTGCTTCAGGTTCCGCCGGGGGGTGATCCCCCCGGAATCCCCGTGGTCATTGGATGGGAATACTGTGATGCGTACCGATTGTGCGTAGGGTGGTTTGGATAATTTCCGTTGAATTTTTAACGCATCGGGTCCATTTTGTCAGGCAGTGGTTAACGACACTTTCAACCTTCCCGGAATGCGGAGTTGACATGGAACTCGAGGACGCAATTGTCAAACGCCGATCAGTCAAAAAATTTGACCCCGAATTTCATCTGAATGATCCTCAGGTGGAGCGGTTGATTTCCCTAGCGTTATTGTCTCCGACGGCATTCAATATCCAAAATTGGCGGTTTCTTTGGTTGTCTGATCCCAATCTGCGTCTGGAATTTCGGAAAATTGCCTGGGATCAAGCCCAAGTGACCGATGCTTCGGCCTTTATCCTCATTGCGGCTGACCTGAAAGCATGGGATCGCGATCCTGAACGGTATTGGCGTAACCAACCCGACTTTGCCAAAACCGTGGTGCCTGCCATGGGGCAATATTATCGTGGGAAGGAGAGGATCCAACGCGATGAAGCCATGCGTAGTGCCGGAATAGCCGCCCAGACCCTGATGCTCGCGGCCAAAGGGATGGGGTTGGATTCTTGTCCCATGACAGGTTTTAATTATGATGCCGCAGGATCGTTAATCAAACTGCCCAAAGATTATTGCCTGACCATGGCCGTGGCCGTCGGTCGTGCCCTGGAACCCGCGAACGCACGCGGGGGGCAACTACCCTTGTCGGAAGTGTTTTTCAAAAATCGGTTTCCTTAGGGCGTGCTGACATTCAATAATTTATTGATACCACTCCCTAAAAAAAGTTGGTGTTCCAAGATTAAGTCTTGGAACACCAACTTTTTTTGGTACAACAAGGACCAAGTCAATATTGCGTGGGATTTTGTAGGGAATACGTTCAAAGAGGAATATTTGTTGAAATTTTAGGTAAAAAATTTTAGGTTAAATAATAAACCTATAAATTACGGCCTTGCCTGATTCATTCTAATTCGTGTAATGTTACCGTGGAGTGTTGGACTTGATGCGTTTGAGTCAGTCCTGCTGAAGTTGATTTTGTTTCAAGCAAAGGCGGTGGAAGTTGATGATTCCTTTGATTTTACCTTTCTCGAAAGTTGGGAAATGTAGAACCAAAGGTCGTTTTTTTTAATTCGGGTGCCGCAGAGTGCAATTATTATCTTGAGGAGTTATTACAATGTCTGGTGGTATGGAAGATCTCAGCAGTAGCAAGCGCGTGTCTGTTAACGAAAGGACAAAATGGCTGAGAACCCGCATACTTTGTCAGCAGAGCGATTTACTTTCCTGTAATCGCAACAGTTCCCCCCGAATCAAAGACCTCAAACGAGAGGATTTTCCTCCTGTCCGAGATTGCACCTTTAACTTGCCCAACGGAGCCTTTATGCCAACGGCCCTCCTGGTGAAACGCTCCTCCGAAGAAGTAACAATGTCTCGGTGACATCTGGACGCTATTCGGGGGGAATGGTACTGGGGTGGGTGTCGGTTTGCCTCTTCAAGTCTGCTGCATCATGTAAAATGTCACTGTGTTTTTGGTCGGTTGACAGTCGGGTGCTTCCGGGATGACCGTTCTTGTTCCCGGCCCCATGGCTGACTGTGCAAACCCTGTTATCATAATTTTACAGGTATTCGTTGTATGGGTTGCCTATTGCTAACCTCAATAACATTCTCCAAGGGAAGTAGATATGTCATTTCTTGACCATGTGTGCGGTCTCGACGACGAGGCCGTACCTTTTGATCGTGACCAACTCCGTTCTGAAATCAACTCAGAGTGGGAGAATTTCCTAGAAAATGTATGGATGACCAGTTTTATGCCCTGTTTGATTGAAATCTTGGAGAACTGCCCTGAAGACTTGAATTTGCGCCAGCATGTGGATGATTTGAAGGAAAATTTCTTTATTCTTTATCGCTATGCCTATAAAATAATTAGAAACCGCATGGCCCCACCAGAGGGGGAAAAAAACATTGTGGTGGATATACACAAACTCGCAGGGGCTGGATTATTCGCCTGCCTTTACTTAGGTCCGTTTGCTTTCTCTTTTATCAGCAAGGAAGACATTGAAAAACAAAAAGGTGATATTATCGCCAAGCCTTTTTTACGCAATCCCAGGACGACTTCACTTGATCCCAATAGAGCAATCACCATTGAAGCCAAATATTCCAATGAGCTATTCGCTTTTCGGGTTGGGTGCGGCATTGCCCTGACAGAATTACGACACCGAACACGAATTGAATCCGAGCAGGCCCTCGGAATAGTAGTTACCCCCAGTTCCACGGATGGCGAGTTGGATAGATTAGCCGACACCGCCGGCTCAGCTAAATTCGTTGAAGATTTGAAATATCTGGAAATGCCAGAAGACTATGAAAAGCATATCCTCCGTGGTCTCAGTCAATCTTATTCTACTGGGTGTTTTGATATTCTTCTGTGGCCCCATATATTCTACTGGTTACAACTGTATACCATGTCGTCTCGTGCGGACATGGCCCCTCTGGTGCAAATTCTCAAAACCGTTAACAACATGCCCCAAAGTAGCCGTCATTGCGCCTTTAGTTGAAGGTTGTTGGTGGGATCTTGCCCCTATTGGTTTCCTCAAGTACAGAGACAGCTCTGGTATGCCCGCACATCACCAGAGCCATCGGGTCTGAGGCTATTCACTTATCCAAATCAGCGGCCACAAGTTAACAACCGGAAAATATTCTGGAGGCGACGGGTGACTGGGCCGGGAGTTCCTGAAGCAACCGGGACGCCATTAATACTGGTGATGGGGGTGATTTCGCCTGTGGTACCGGTCAGAAATGCTTCCTGGGATTGCTGAAATTCCGGGAGGGTCATGGGGGACATGCGTGTGGGTATACCGGATTGAGCGCAAAGCTCAAGCACAGCGGTGCGGGTTATCCCTTCCAGGATAAGATGAGAGGCCGGATGCGTGACGACCATCCCGTCCATTACAGCCATGACGTTGGTATGACTCCCTTCTGTTACAAAGCCATCGCGCACGAAAACCGCTTCCACGGCACCAACGTCTATAGCTTGTTGATGCGCCAACACATTCGCGGTGAGTCCGATAGTTTTGACATCACAACGAGCCCAACGGATATCCGGGGTAGTGATGATGGGGACACCGTCTCTGGCATGATGTTGTTTAGAAGCAAACGGTTTAACCCAAGCCATGCAAGTCAGAGGGGTTGTCGGGGGTGGAAAGCCATGCGTTCGGGGAGCACTACCACGGGTGACTTCCAGATAGAGGATGGCGTTCTGTCCAGTTAAGCCGTTGACCTTGAGCAGAGAGTCCGCCACCCCGGCGAACTCTGGAAATTCAGTGCGGGCAAACCGCATAAACACAGCACCATGTGACAGCCGCTTCAAATGGTTATCCATCCTAAACCAAAGTCCGTCATAAGCCCGCGCAACTTCATATAAACCATCCGCAAACAGAAACCCCCGATCTTCAGGGGACAAAAAGCACGCCTCTGCCGGCATAATTTCACCATTAAAGTAATATAGCATAGTCTTATCACCCAACAATTTCAAAAGATTTTTTCGGTTGACATTAGGCGTGATCTATCATATATCAATCAACATGATTTTTTCCAAACATATTCGAGTAGAAAAAATCATGAGGATTTTAGGAAGTTTTGTTTAGGTTAATAAAATCACCTTAAATGGGGATGAATATGATGAACCGCACAATGTTAAACTCCAGTATGAGAAAAATCGGCAGAGCTGTCCTCCCGAAACTCATCGTCATTATCGTAAGCTTGTTGGCTGCCTTTTGGCCAGGAACCGCTTGGTAATGCCGCCCACTAAAGCTTAATGAAGAAAGACTCCCTGGACCCTATAGCCATTGTAGGCTGTCTTGGCTGCGTCTTCAAGCGCAAAATGAATAATATCAAAGGTCTGAAATTAAACAACTTTCCAGACCGGTCAGTTGAAACGCACTAATACAATTTGACTCAAACGTTTCTTCCTGAATCTAACCATGATATAGTAGCCCGTGTTGGCGTTGGAAGTTTCCACAATACAACATGAGGTTTGCAGTTTTTTATTTTATTCTTTACTGTGTCCACCAGAGATATGTCGAAAAGGGGTAACAGGTATGGATGTCGCCAAAGCTATTCAAAATATTACCGCTGGCATCAAAGGGGTTAACCAAAAAAGAGTGGCCTTGGAGGCCGGTGTTAATCAGGGGCAGCTTTCCCACTGGCTCCGCAACGGCGTCGATTTTTCTGAGGAAAATATTAGCAAGGTAATTAAAACAGTTTTATTTATTGTTGATGAAGAGAATAAAAAGAGTGGAAATTTTGATTATTATGAAAAATATGGAGAAGAGCTTTCGGTCCTCAATTCCTCTCCAATATTTCAAAAACTATTGTTGGAAGTCATGGATATTGCTCCCGACCAGCCAATTCCGGCGAATAACCCTGCATTGATGGCTCAACCTGGACATGCCTTAATGACTAAAGAAATCGGCCAGAATCCGCCGATACGCATCGCCATTATCGGGGGAAGAAAAACGGGCAGAAGCAGTGCTCTCCTCAAAGCTAAAGCCGACTTGGCAAGAAAAAACTACCACTCCGTCATTTTTGATGGCCGTCTTTTCGCTGCTGAATATGACGGTGACGACGAACCCCTGTTTAGATGGCTGGATACCACCGCCCGTAGTCAATTGCCAGGCAGACAGTATAAAATAACATTGCGCAAAATAAGCGACTTTGAACCCTGGGTTAAAAAAAATATTTTGCCCAACCTTCCAGGCGATAAGCAACTCGTCTTTATGATCGATCACCTGGATGAATTTCCTCCCAAAGCTTTCGCCAGTCTGGCTTTCGGGTTTCATGACCTGTTTGATAAAGAGGATGAGAACAATCCCGTCAGCCTCCTGGTCTCGTACAATGAAGCCGGGGGTAAACTTTTCGACGTAAACGCGCCAGCCAGTACATTTGCCCGCCAACTTCGTACCATTTCCCTGGGCAACACCCAGGATGCGGAGATTGTGCGCTTGTTGGAAACCATGGAGTCCACCAGGGATCATGCCCTGGAATGGAGCGAATTCGCCTGGAATCGCTTTTCCGGACATCCCTATCTCACCTTCAACTGGGCACATCTGGTAGCGCGGGGTGAGAAACCAGAAAAGGCATTGGAGACTATGGCTGTTTTGCTCAAGGAGCGTCTGCTGCTGCCTTTGCTGGAGGATCTGGCACGTTGCAATCCATCTCAGGAAATACTGACTTGGCCGAGTAAGGAAAATGTGGTGGAACGTATTTTCACTGGAATTTTTGGTCAACAAGAAAATAGCAACCTAGTCCTCAGATCTTATATGTCCCAATGGATGGTGGATAGTGGATTATTCCGTTGGGAGCAGCAGGCAAACGGGCAACGGGGCATCGTCACCATAACCCCGTGGATCTCGGATAAAATTGACCAGATTCTGAAAAATTAGCCACCATGGCAGACTCAATTTTACCGAGTGATCTATCCAACGGTAGGGCGGTAGCCAAGCCTTTTATGCCCGTCAGTGCCATTGATGATCGAAAGGCAGTTTACGTCAGCAGGGAGGCGGATACGCAATTGTTCGACCTGCTGTCGGAAGGACGACATTGTAATCTGCATGCAGGTCGCCAGAGCGGAAAAACAAGTTTGTTGCGCAAGGTGAGGCGACAGCTTGAAGCCCTTGGTGATCTCTGCTGCGAAATAAACTGTAGCCTCTATTTTATCCAGTCTCCTTTCGGAGAAGCGGTGAAACATGTGGCGGCATCTCTACAATCCGAAATTCGTCTCCAACTGTCTGATCACAGATTGCCGACTCTTCGTGTCCGCAAAAGGGAAAATCCCTCAAAGTTTTTCGTGCGGATACTGGACCATCTGGCGGCTAATGCGCCAACAGGAAAACGCATCTTTGTGATGTTGGATGAATTGGACAGTTTGACCGTTCACTCCCCAGGCGAATTAGTAGATTTTTTCCTACACCTGCGGGAATACATCCAGAATCAGGCCTCCCATCAACCTCGTGTGGTGTTGCTCTTCGTGTCGGTATTGACGCTTCAAGAGATGATCATGGAATATCATTCGGGTGGAACAGGAATCGCCAGCCTTGCCAATGTTCCTCTGTGTCCATTTGCCAACACGGTCAAGGTGCGGCGGCAGATGGAAGAACAGGGATTCCCTGGTCAGGCAGACGATACTATCGATAAGCTGTTGACCCGTGTTATCGACCTGACCGGGGGACAACCTTATCTCACTTCCTTGTTCGCTCGAGAGTTGCAGTGTAGCGATGATCCAGAAACACGGCTTACATTTGTTGCCGACGAGGCTGTGAAAGAGCCACGAAGTTTGGTGACCAATCACCTGAATGGGATTGACAAGCAGTTGACTGATATGGGGTTACGCCTGTTTTCCCTGGTACAAATCTATAAGGAAATTCATCAACAGTCGGAGACGGTGCGTGGTAGAAGAAATACGCAGATCATCGGGACTCTGGAAAATCTTGGATTGATTCGGCGTGAGACAACGGGTCACTATCGGGTCTCAAACCCTATTTATTACGCGCGTCTTACCCCTGATTGGGCAGAAAACCTCGTAAACCAGTACGAAAAGTTATCTGGATCCCGTTTTAGAACACGTCAAAGGTTGGGTTGTACATTTAACAGAAAGGTCGCCCTCCTCATGGTCGGTGGTACCATGGGGATGATTACAGAGAAAGGTCAATCGCATTTCATGGGTGCTCAACAGCGTATCGAAAGATTTATCGAGGAAGAGCTAAACCAAGTGACTCCGGTGCAACCTTTTTTCCTTTGGGAGCTTGATGGGATCAATGTGACCCCTAAAAATTGGCTTAACATCGCCCAATGGATTGACCAGCGGCGCGATGAATACGAGGGATTTGTTATTGCCCATGGCACCGACACCCTGGCCTACACCGCCAGCGCAGTGGCTTTCATGTTGGGCCGAGGGTTGAATCGTCCGGTGGTTTTTACCGGTTCCCAGACTACCATTGATCAACTCCATGGCGATACCCGCCAGAACTTTTTCCGCGCCGTATATGCCGCTGCCAATGACCATGCCATACCCGAGGTACAGATTTTTTTCGGCGACCGAGTGATGCGGGCAGTACGGGCAGAAAAGAGTGATGACCGCACTTACGATGGTTTTGAATCGCCAGGTTGGCCGCTTCTAGCCCGGGTTACGGAAAACTACCTAGTCAACCAATTCGCCCTGGATACCAAACACCAACAGCGCATCCCGTACCACTTTCAACCTTATATCGCCGACAGCATCATGCTCATCACCCTGGCACCGGGGATTCAACCCGAACCTTATATGGAGATTATCCAGCTATTACACGACAGAGGGAAACCCTTGAATGGCATCCTGATCACCACACCAGGTGTAGGCAACATTCCATCTGAGGATCCTTTCAACTTTCGTCTTCTGATTCAAGAAGCCATTTCCTTAGGAATACCGGTGCTTATTGCCAGCCAAGTACCCATCAACCCCTATACCCAGGATCAGTATGAAATGGCCAGCACACCGGCCAAATATGGGGCCATTCCTGCCGGTAACCTGACCCTGGCCGCCGCCTTGACCAAATTCGCCTGGGTCATCGGATGTGTACGCCATGAAATGGGTGCCGAGGCAATTGCCGATCCAGAGAATAAACTTAAAGAAATCAAAACCCGTATGCGCACCATCTATATCGGCGAGGAAGGCGAATACGGCGAGCAGTTGCAGCGTTCCCACCCCGGAGACAAATAACTTACTTTCATAGGGAAATTTGACATGTCTATTGAACCTGTATCTTTGAGCGCATTGGAACAAGATGACCGCGTTGATGAGTTGGTGCGGAATTTTATGCAGGCCTTGATGCTGGAGAGCGGTTTTGCCAAGCTTAAGAAAGATCAGCAGGAACAGGTCAGATCGGTGCTGAATTCGGTGATCAAGATGCGTTTTGACAGCGTTAGTTCTTTTCAGAATGTCGTGATCGGTTTGCTGCGCTCCATTGCCCCTGATCTTGAAAAGTACATCACCATCGCCATCGACAGTGCCCGCGACATGCTCAAGGATAATAAAGGGGTGCTAGTGATTTATACCGGTGGAACCATCGGCAGTGCCCCCAAAGATCTCGATGACCCAGACAGCCCGCAGATTGTCAAACCCTGGGGTGATCTTAAAAGTGCAGGTCCCATACTGGGACGCCTGGGCTATCCGGTTGATGCCATCGCTTTTGTTGAACCTCTAGACTCCTGCAATGTCGGGCCGCGCCATTGGTTAACCATGGTGCGCATCATCAAGGAAAACTACGGCAATTACTCTGGTTTTGTCATTTTACACGGCACCGACAGCATGGTATTTACCGCCTCGGCACTCTCCTTCATGATCACCGAATTGGACAAACCGATCGTAATCACCGGGTCGCAAATCGCAGGCATCGTCAATCCGCGCAACGATGCCCACCAGAACATGATCACCGCCATTATGTTGGCCAACCCCGAAGCTCACAAGCTGGCATTAATTCCAGAGGTGTTCATTTCGTTTGGCAACCTTATCGTGCGGGGTAATCGCGCCAAAAAAATGAACGTTGTAGAATATCAGGGTTTCAACTCTCCCAATTATCCCCTGTTGGGCAGGGCTGGCGACCACATTGTCATTGAGCGCAAGCAGATTCGTCGTCCCTCGGAGATTGGAGTGCAGTTTAGCGAACTGATGGACACCAACGTCATCATCGTTGAGGTATTCCCTGGCATGCAAAACTCCCCGGTATTGTCCAACATTCTGCAAGACGAAAACCTGCGCGGTGTGGTATTGAAGGCCTACGGGGCAGGCAACATCCCTACCGACGCCCCTTTTCTTAAAATGTTCACCGACTTTATCCAACGGGGAGGCATCGTGGTATGCACCACCAGTTGTCCAGCAGGTGAGGTGGTGATGGGACTCTATGAAACAAGCCAGATCCTGGTGGATATCGGCATCATTGGTGGATTTGACATTACCCCTGAGGCAGCCCTGTGCAAATTAATGATGCTGTTGGGTAACTTTGAAGATCTGTCGGAAGCCAAACGATTGATGCAGCAATCCATTGCCGGTGAACAGCGTCTGAGTCTTGAAACCACGGTTTTGGCTGGCAAAAAGAGCATCCAATCCGGGGGCATGGTTGAGTTGTCAAGTTCCTTAAACAGCAAGGAAGACAACATAGAACGGATTGAAAAGGTGATGTTAGTTTTCAAGAATGCCAAACTCGATCCAGGCAATGACGCCCCCGATGCCCGCGCCGCTGTTAAACTGTTTTTGGATGGTGAGACTACTGAGGAAGGTGAAAACTTTCTGGGCAGTTTCTCCCGGCGTCGGGTTCCCAGTAATGCGTTGATAACGAATAGCACCATTGGTGAAAGTCTTGTAATCGATCTGACGCTCAAAAAACATCACTTTCTTAAAAAGGAAAGCAAAGGGCGTATAAAAGTCGAACAGAAGGTGCGCATCAACGTCGCGTTGGAGGGGGAAGGTGGGGCTTCGTTCTCCTGGGAGGACGCCGAACTCAAGATTTACACCATGGACCAATAACCATGGCAAACGGGTCCGTTCATGGTACGCTGGATATGGAGGATGCTCCACTTCGTGTTCGGCGTACCGTCGCCTTTCTGCGTGAGAATCATGTCTGGCATGTAATCTCGCGCAACTCCATGTCCACCAGTTGTCAGGATGCCGCCAATCGACGTAATCGCCTAGGTGCCGCTGGGATTCCCCTCCATGATGAAGTAAAATCGTTGCACATGGTGGGGTATTTCAGCGATGGCATACGTCGTCATGTGTTGTTGCATTGTCGCGCCAATGCGCGGTTCAATCTTGATGCTGCTGCCGCCGTTTTGCAGACAACACGCCCCCTTGAGCGGCTTTCCGCCGACGAACTCATGAATGAATTCGGTGCTCGATACGGCACGGTCAACCCGTTTTCCGATGCCGAGGAGTGCATCCAACTCTTTGACGAAAACATGCTGTCCCGCTATACCCCCCCACACACGATGATGACCAACGCCGGCGATCTGACATGGGCAGTCGAATTTCGCCCCCAAGAACTCATCACCGCCCTGGGTCGTTACTCATCCAAGGTATCATTGGCGCGTATCACCGGTCGGGAAACTCAGCACCATTCCCTACCAGTCTTTGGTATCATCACCGGGAATGGCCCCGAAAGCGGAATGACCCTGTGGAAACAACTGAATGGTTTCATCTACGACTCGTTGTCTGAAGTTGACAGGCTTCATGGTGACTTATCGTATCCCAGAATATGTATTCAATCAATTCCAGAAATGGGTCTTTCCATGGAGTTAGTCCAAAGGGAGGACGATGTTTGGGGCATCATTCAGCAAGCTGTGGGCCATTTCATCTCACAGGGAGTAACGCACATTGCTATCGCGTGCAATACGACGCAATATTTTTCTGAACGTATACGAGAGATCTGCGCACCCCATGGAGTCATTTTCATCTCTTTAGCCGACGTTACTTTGGAATACATCCGCGAAAAAAATATCGATGACATCACGATCATTGGCATACCAATCGTCGCTGACCTCGGTCCGTACAGTGCTTATGCTCCATTAAAAGACCTGCATGTCCATCCTGTAAAAGACATCGCGAAATCCCATCTTCAGGAGTTGGGTTATATGGTCAAACAAATGGGAACCGATGCCCAGGACAGCAAAGCACTCAACAAACTTGTCCATATTATCAATTCCGGCGTCTCAACTCGCCGCGTCATTATCGCTCTGACTGAAATCTCGGTTCTGTTGGGACGCTTTCCCAAGAAACGTCGTAACATTGGGGACAAAGAGATCATCGATCCTTTGGAATTGTATAGTCAGAAACTTGCTCGAATTTTTATTGACGCCCTGCCCAGCACCACTCCTGACACCATCGATAGCTGGGAATAATGATCGGGTAATTTCTCGGAGCAAATCCAGCATCCTGAATTGGTAAGGTTTTGACTGGATTTTTTTCAGTCGATAGTGTCTGAGAAATACCTACAATGTTAACGAAAATTTGCCCCGAAAATTGATGGTCAATAGAAGATTGGATATTTCAATTAGAATAATAATATCCATCGTGGCTCCTAAAAACATTATTTCTTGACAACAAATGCCAAAGTTGTAAAATCCTCCGTGCCGCTTACAAACCTATGCCGGAGGCTGTTATGGATACACTACTCGGGAACAAAAAGTCAGCAGTTTCCATTGATCAACCGAGCTGTTTTCACAATGCGTGCAACGATGATGATCACGCTGTCGATACGAAAAAAGTGGAAACACACCACCCGAGTCATCCACCGCTACCATGGGAGGATTGCCCCTTGAAGGTACAACATGTCAGATTCTCACTCTGATGGGAGATTTCTTTTCGCATCGCAATACTCAAAGTCTGCAATGACCTGTTGAAGCAGTCCAGTAAACATTCGGTCATCACCCTTGCCGGATTATCGGCACAGGAGCGTTTTGAAGTTGCGGTCCAGCGGATAGACCCAGATGTCTTTGATTGGAACGCTTTGGATACCACAAGGGCCGAGTTTCCATCGGCCCTTGGTCTGTCCGAGGTGGTTCCAGTTGACGGCGTGATAGCAAGTACCTCGGAAACGTGGTTTTTGGACGAAGGTTTTTAGCAATACCGGGCGCATGTTGTACACGGACTGCCATTGGCCGGGAAGTCCTCTGGCCACTTTGGCCAGCATCATTGACGCTTCTTTTAATGGTTTTATTTAATGCTAACATGCCTTGGAAGACCGAAACAATCTCCTAAAGTTCCGCGATCCGTTCGGCAAGGAAAGCCTACCACGGCATAAAGTGGTTGATGAAGCTCATCGGACGGGTTGCGCCATTCATGTCATGACCCATGCCATGGACGGCTCCGGTCATGGCATGCATCGCTTGGGTGATCGCCTGGAGGTTTTGCGCCATGGGGGTCAGGCTGTTGAGTTGCCGTCCCATTCCGCTCATGGTGGTGTTCATCTCCAGGACGTTTTTATTCAAACTCTGAATGCTCTTTTCCATATTGCCGATGCTGTCGGCCATGACCGATATCTTGCCACTCATGGTTTCAACGCTGTCGGCCATGTTTTGCATGTCAACCGACATGGTTTCCATGTTATCGCTGATGTACTCCAGATGGGTGGACATCAGTTCGACATTATTGGAGAGCATACCGATATTGGAAGAAAGTGATCCCATGTTGAATCCCATCTGTGGATCGATGGACGAGGCCATGATGCGAATATCCTGAGTCAGGCTGAAAATAAGAAAAAAGCCGTACATGGCCAGAATGATGAAGGAAAAAAGGGATGGATAGACGATTAATTCCCATCGGCGGGCACTTTTGTCGAAGCTTTTGGCAAATTCGGAAAGTACTTTACCGGAGCATTCATTGCATTCGTCATAGTTGCCGACAGGGAGGAAGGGGGAGGGGTGAAGTTGCCGCTTTCCCGCTTTATTGCCGGCGCAAGGTGTCGCTGGGTTTGCCGATGCATCCGATGGTTGTTGGGTATCCGACATGAATTACGTTTCTCCTGAGATTTTATTCATCGCGTTGATTTTTATTCAGCAGGAAAATCCATTTCCTCTGCGAACGTCACCGCTCGCAAGGTTTGATCACACCATCATTCACGTATCGACATCGGGATAGAGTGTCTTGGCCAAATCGATGATTTCACTGGCCGCTTTGCCATCGGATCCGAGTTCAAAGACGGCTCGCCCTTCGCTGAACGAGCGGCGGTAGGCGGTCCTTTGGAAGATGCGGTGATCCAGGACAGAGACTCCAGAAAGGGTACGGAGCGCGTCTTGGGTTTCGATGGCCTCTTTCATCCCAGGATGGGTATCGGCACGGTTGATGAACATGAAAATTTCCGGTAGGGCTTTTTTACCCGCGACCGTTTCGGCGATAATGTCCCGGAATCGTGCCGTGGACCAAACATCGGCTTGACTGGGGGGGACGGGGACAACCACACGGTCGGCCATGGCGATGGCCTGACGCATGGCCCACAGATTGGAGGCACCGACATCGACCAATACCTCGCCGACGTGCTGGCGCATGATTTTGGTCGGATTGCTATCGGGGCGGTAGATGGTGAGTTCAGGAGCAACCCCTTCTTCCATCCGTACTTCGTTTACGTCACTCAAGGTGGATTGGGGATCGAGATCGAAACAGATGACATTACAACCTTTGACGGCAAGCCATACCGCCAAGTTGAACGTGATCGTGCTTTTGCCGCAGCCACCTTTCAGATTTCCTATGACTGTTATCATGTTTCTCTTACTACCCGAAAGCCGTCAGCCGTTGGATTTTGACTCGCCAAACACCGTTTCGTGCAAGTTTCACGTAAAACGGGCGTTATTGCAAGACCCGATGGCGCAATGGACGTGGAATATCATGTACCCCTATAAAGTTTGGTGCAGGATGCGGTTGGCACGGACATCATCCAGGTCTTGGGCCAGGGTCGATGGGGGGAGGCTGAAGGCACTGAAAACCTTGTGGCACAGGGCAACGGAGGCTTCCAGTTGCAAAGAGACGACGTGGTTGGCCCCCAGGGATTCCAGTTCTTGGACTTCCGTAACAAAATTGGAACGTGCCACAATCAACAGGTTGGCGTTCAGACGTCGAACCGTGGCAACAATGTTCCGAGTTGCCGCAGCATCGGGTATGGTGATCAGCATGGTTTTGGCGTTGGCGATCCCTGCATGATGCAATACGGCGGATTGGGTTGCGTCGCCAAACTGGATGTGGGCACCCGAGGCCAGCTCACGGCGCACAGTTTCAGGATTGGTTTCCAAAATCACGTAGGGGATGTTATGGCGGTGGGCCAATTGCTTGGCGTTCTGTCCATTTTCACCCAAACCGACGATGATCAAATGGTTTGTGAGGCGTTTGTGTGTGGGGTCCACGGGTGAACGACCGATGGCCAGACGGCGGAATATGCGCCATTGCGCCAGGGTGCGTCCCCATCGGCCAGAACGTTCCACGAGGCTTGGGGTCATGGCCATGGTCAAAATAGAGACGGCGAGGAAAAATTGATAACTGGTGGGAGAAAGCAGCCCTGCGGCAATACCCGCCTTGGCCAGAACGAAGGAAAATTCGCCAACCTGCGCCAGACATAGCCCGACAGCGATGGAAGCGGCAAAACCGGCCCCGGTAAATATCGCGGAACCAAACGTCAGAAAGATTTTAATCACGATGACGACGATGGCGACAATGATGATTTCGGTCAGATTGTCCCATAAAAAGCTGGCATCCAGAAGCATACCGACGGAGACAAAAAACAAGCTGGTAAAAATATCGCGAAAAGGGAGAACTGCGCTGAACGCCTGGTGGCTAAACTCCGACTCCGAGATGATCAAACCTGCCAGGAATGCTCCCAAGGCGAGAGAGAGACCCGCCAGGGCCGTAAGCCAAGCGATGCCAAGGCCGATGACGATGACGCTCAACAAAAACAGTTCAGGATCTCTTTGTCGCACGATGCGAAACAACATGGTGGCGATGAAACGACGGGCAACAAACCAGATCACAAGGCCGATGATGGTGGATTTCAGCAGAAAAAGGCCAAGCTCTTGAAGTGGGTGGGCCGCAGTTCCCGCCAGGAGGGGAATCAACAGCAGCATGGGGACAACAATAAGATCCTGGAAGATTAAAATGCCCATGGATGCGCTGCCATGGGTGGCTCCGGTCTCGCCGCGTTGTTGTAAAATCTTCAGGACGATGGCGGTACTGCTCAAAGTAACGAGAAAGCCGATGAAGATGGCTTGATTGCTGGGGATGGCCAAGTTCCAGGCGATGCCGCCCGCGACCATGGTGGTCATGGTGAATTGAAGACCGCCGCCGACGAAGACGGCATGTTTCATCTCCATCAGCTTGGACAGCGACAATTCCAGTCCGATGGTGAACAGGAGCAGCATGACGCCGATTTCCGCCAGAAGATCCACTTCCTTGATGGACGAAACCAAAGACAGTCCATGGGGACCGGCCACGACGCCGGTGATCAAAAATCCAATGATCGGGGCAACCCGAAACCGATGGCACAGCATAACGACGGCGACGGAAAGGGAAAAAATAACCAAAAGCTCGGTCAGAACCAAATTATGCATGGAGGTATTGGTAACTCCGTCACATTTTAATGATAAAAAACCATTGCGGGGGGGCCGGGGGGATCATCTCCCCCCCCGGCGGGATTTGGGAGGCTTTTCGTTTTCAACCATCCAGTGTGATTTGGGCGATCAATTCCTGGAGGGTCGCATCGGCACGCTCATTATCGATTTGGCAGGTTCCCGCATTGAGGTGACCACCCCCCCCATATTTCAAAGCCAGTTCGCCAACGTTGGTCTTGGAATCCCGTTTGAGGATCGATTTACCGATGGCAAAGACGGTATTCTGTTTTTGAAACCCCCAGAGGGCATGGATGGAAATATTGCACTCGGGATGGAGGGCGTAGATCATGAAACGATTACCGGCCCAGATGGTCTCTTCGTTGCGCAGATCCAGAACGACAAGATTATCATACCGTGTGGAACAATCCAAAATCTGTTGCCTGAATTTTTTTTCATGTTCAAAAAAGACATCCACCCGTTCTTTGACATCGGGAAGCCGTAGGATATCCTCGATGGGTTTGTCTCTACAGTAGTCGATCAACTGCATCATCAACTGGTAGTTGGACAGGGTGAAATTTCTGAAGCGTCCCAGACCCGTCCGGGCATCCATCAAGAAGTTCATCAACACCCACCCTTTGGGATTGAGAATTTCATCGCGGGAAAACTGGGCGGAATCCCCCTTGTCCACGGCGTCCATCATGTCGGTGGAGATTTTGGTCAGGACGGAGGCCCCACCATAATAGTCATACACAACCCGTGCGGCAGAGGGTGCCCTGGGATCGATGACATGGTTATCGGGTTTTTCCCCACCGCGGCGAATGGTTTCGCTCAGATGGTGGTCAAAAGCCAAGTAAACCCCCTCGACATAGGGGAGGTTGGTCGAAATATCGCGGTTGGTGATATCGATTTTTCCGTCCTGCATATCCTTGGGATGGACGAATTTGATCTCATCGATCATGTCCAGTTCTTTGAGGATCACGGCGCACACCAAGCCATCAAAGTCGCTTCGGGTGACAAGCCGGAATTTCTTTTTCGGGTTCATGGGTGCTCCTTCGACATCCAAAATGGGGTTAGTCACTGCGTCCTATAACATACCGAAAAAAGAAATGAATTTAAACTCTATTTTTTTTCTTGGGACGCAGCATCCAGCAACGATGAATTTTTTTATTTCTGGAAAAGTCCAATGGCAGCGTTTTATGACTGAGATCCTGGATATGAACGATGGGTTCCAGTGCCGTCTCATCTAGTTTGAATCGTTGATAATTGGTTGAGAAGATCAACACGCCATCGCCATGCAACCGCGCCACCGCCCGCCGGATTAGATTGACATGATCGCTTTGCAGATTCAATGGTTTGGCGATAGCCTTGGAATTGGAAAAACTGGGAGGATCGAGCAAGATGAGGTCAAAGCGATCCCGATTATGATCCAGCCAAGCGACGCAATCATCCCGCACGAACTGGTGGTTTTCTCCCGTAAAGCCGTTGATTTGCATATTTTTCTTTGCCCAGTCGAGGTAAACGTTGGACAAATCCACCGTCACCGTACTATGGGCACCGCCGGCGGCGGCATAGACCGAGGCGGTACCGGTGTAGCCAAACAGGTTTAAAAACCGACGCCCCGGGGCCTGTTCCCAGACCAGGGTGCGCACCTGCCGATAGTCGAGAAAAAGTCCCGTATCCAGGCGATCTTCCAGATTGACCAGAAAGCGCAACGGCCCTTCGCGGACTTCCAGATAATGATTTTTTCGTTGGAATACCCCGTACCGTGCCCCCCCCTGACCGCGCATCCGGGTTTTGAGAAATACCTCCTCCGGCTTGCATTGGAGTACCTGGGGGATGACCGCCACCGCCTTGCGCAATCTTTCTCCAGCCTTGTCGGGATCCACCGTTTTGGGGGGAAGATATTCCTGGACATGGATGGCCGTTTCATAAACATCCACCGCCAGGGCAAATTCCGGGATGTCGGCATCGTAGAGGCGGTAACAGGAAATATCGTTGTTTTGACACCAGTGATCCAGCTTCTTTTTATTTTTTAGAAGACGGTTGATAAAGGGTTCCATGTCAACAGATTTTTCCTGTTGACTATCCCGTTCGTCACAGAGGATCTTTCCCCGTGAGGGGACCACCATGGGGGGGTAATGCAGGAGGAGACAGGAGAGAGAGCCATTTTTGAGTACATCTTTTCGTTTGGCTGTCCGGCCCAACGCCTGATCCGACAACTCCAGCCCGGAGAAAATAGCGCAGTGCCAATCATGGAAATGCCGTTGCAGGATTTCCCCCAACCGTTGGTGTAGGAGGATGGCCTCATCGGTTCGGCCCATGCGGACGCCATAGGGGGGGTTGGTCACCAACAAGCCGGGTGTTTTTACTCCCGATTCTTTGGCCAAGTGTTCCAGGGGTTGGCACTCGAAGCGGATGGCGGCGTAGAGTCCCGCCTTGGTAGCATTGGACCGGGCTGCCGCAATCGCACGGGGATCGGCATCCAACCCGATGAATCCGGGTAAATTTTTTTGTCCCACCTGGAAGCGTTCACGCGCCTCCAGAAGGCAACGGTCCCATACCTGGGGATCCATGGGCAACCATCCCATGAAACCGTGATAGTCATGCAACAATCCAGGGGCACCATCCGCCGCCATGAGGGCCGCTTCAATGGTCAAGGTTCCCGTGCCACACATGGGATCGAGAAAGGGTTGGCCATTTTGGGCTAGGTTGGGCCAGTCGGAAAGCAACAGGATGGCTGCCGCCAAGTTTTCCTTGAGCGGAGCCTCCCCGGGCTGCACGCGATAACCTCGGCGATGCAGGCTTTCACCCGATAAATCCAGGGCGACCATGACCCGTTTTTCTCGCAGACGGCAATGAACCCGAATTTCTGGGCGTTCCAGGCGGATCGATGGTCGAATGCCGGTTTGATTGCGAAAGCGATCGACAATGGCATCCTTGACTTTGAGTGCGCCAAAATTGGTATGTCGGATTCCCTGGCCGATACCGAAAAAATCGACCGCAAAGGTATCGGTGACCCGCAGATGGTCCTCCCAGGGGATGACTGCGACCCCATCATAAAGATCCTGGGGGGTTTCGATGACAAATCGCGACAGGGGGAGTAGCAGACGTGAGGCGACTCTGGACCACAGGCAAACCCGGCAGGCGGTCTCCAGGGATCCTTCAAACGATGCGCCTCCTTGGGCGGGGCGAACCTTGGTGGCACCCAAAGATTTTAACTCTTTGGCCAGCAGAGATTCGGTCCCCTGCGGGGATGAGGTAAAAAAATAAAATAGGGTCAATGGTGACTGCCTGGCTAAGTATGGTCGTAAACTTAACGACGGAATGAATCCTGATGCTCCAGGAACCAACGGTAGGTTTGGGTGATCCCTTCTTCCAGGGAAGTTTTTGCTTTCCAGCCCAATGCGTCCAGTTTGCTGACATTCAAACGTTTGATCGGCGTTCCATCGGGCTTCGAGGTATCGAAGGTGATCGCCCCTGAAAAGCCGACGATTTTTTGAATCATGTGCGCCAATGCCGCGATGGTCAGATCGTGACCGACCCCGACGTTGATGATCTCCTCGGCGTCATAATGATGCATGAGAAAAATGGCGGCCTCCGCCAAATCATCGACAAATAAAAATTCACGGCGGGCATTACCCGTACCCCAGATCACGACATGATCGTCACCCCGGACCTTGGCTTCGTGAAATCTTCGGAGCAAGGCCGGCAAAACGTGCGACTCTTCATAATGAAAATTATCTTCCGGGCCATAAAGGTTGGTGGGCATGAGACTAATGGCGTTGAGTCCGTACTGACGGCGATACGCCTGGACCATACGGATCCCTGCGATTTTGGCGATGGCATACCATTGATTGCTGGGTTCGAGGGGGCCGGTCAGCAAACTTTCTTCGCGGATAGGTTGTGGGCAGTCGCGTGGGTAGATACATGACGAACCAAAAAATTGCATTTTTTTTAAGGGGTAGCATCGAGCGGTTTCAATGCAGTTATTTTGAATTTGCAGATTGCTATAGATGAAATCGGCAGGATAATGCGCATTGGCATGGATGCCACCGACCCTGGCGGCGGTGAGGAAGACGTACTCTGGGCGATGAGTTTTGAAAAAAAATTCCACGTCCGCTTGCCGGGTCAGATCCAGTTCCTGACGCGGGGCTGTCAGGACATGGGTGTACCCCTCCCGAAGAAGTCGCCGGACGATGGCCCCTCCGACCAAACCGTGATGCCCGGCCACAAAAATGCGACTGTGTTTTTCCATGGTGTTCGACCCTCTGACCAATGATCACGACTGCTGCGGCATTGTTTCAACCTTGGAACGACTTGTCCATTCTTTTTCAACACAAAATCAAACATTGAATTTTTTTCTCCTGGTACTATTCTTAGTGGTATGGAAGAGAGTCCGCCCGTTTGTGAGTGATACGGGCCAACACGCCCAACTGGAAAAGGCAAACATCAATGTCCGATTATTCTAAGGGAAAACAGGCGATTTCCGGTATCCGTATTGTTGAACAGCAGATGCCTCCCGCAGCCCAAGCCCAGCCAACACCCCAACCGCGTCATGGCGGTCCCGATTGGGATGCCGAAGTGGCACAGGTCAGACGTTGGGGTGAGGAGGGAAACTGGGATGAGGCCTTTAAATTATTAAAAACCATGTCGCAACGGTTCAAGAACACTGAGATTTACAAGGCGTTGGCGCAACGAATCTGGGTTGCCTTAAAAACCGAGACTCCCGCTTCCGAATGTGTTCTCGCTCTGTTTCATCTACTCAACACCCTTGGACCCAGGCATGAGGTAGCTGGTCCCATCGCCGCCCTGGCGCATTTCCTGGCCAAACATCGCACCCCCGATCATCCCGACCGTGAGTTGGCCATGGGGCAGGCGCAACAAATGTTTCACAGGGTGTGTGAAGAAAAAGGGGTTGTGGGTGAGGAGTCTTTCAAGATTTGGGTCAAGAACAATCGTTTGGATGACCCCAACCATTATGTCCCCATCGTCATGCATTGTTTGGAGGTGATGGTCGGTGATGAATGGTGGTTTGATCGCAGTTTATTGCAAAGGGAATTGGAACAAACCGCCGGTCACGCATGATTCAAGGCGTTATCTAAGCAAGTATCCCATCAAGCACCAGGTCACATTGGCGATTCCAAGGATGGTTCGCCATAAACCGGTGTCCTTCGATCCCCATTTGGGTCGCTTTTTTGGGATCGCAAGCCACCCGTTCCAACCCTTCCAACGCCTCTTCCACCGAGGATTCCCCCCAATCTTCCAATAATTCCCCCGACCATGGAGCGATGACCGGTTGCTGGTCTTTGAGTGCCAGGCATCGGCCATCGTCGATTAAATCCAGGTGGCCGGTATTGGCCGAAAGGATTACCGGGATCCCTGTGGCCATGCATTCCATAGCGACCAGATTGGTCCCCCCCTCACAGCGGTTGGGGAACAGGGCAACATCAACCTCGCGCAATATTTCCGGCATCCTGGGGTTGGCGATGGGGCCGATATCCAGAAAGCTTTCTTGGGGGAGATGACGCCCCATCCACCGTTGCAAGGCTTCCCCCCCCTCTTCCGGGAAATCATCCACCCACCGTGTGGGAAAACGACTGGTGGCATCCACCCAGCGGTTGTTCCACGCCGTCAGGAGCAAGGCTTCGGGGTGGCGGGCATGAAACCTGCGGAAGGTCTCCAAGACGATATCCTGTCCTTTGCGAAATTCCAGCTTGCCACCGGAAAAAATAACAAAGCGATCCTTTAGGAGTCCCCGGCGACCCGAAGGAAAAAATTGTGTGGTTTCGACCCCCTGCATCACATAGTGGACATTCTTGAGGGCGTATTTTTTCTTCAAGACCTGTTCATTCCAGCGGGAACCGACGATGATGCTGGAAAATTTTTTCGCCCGTTCGACATGGTGCGCTGGCAGGTTGGCGGTCTCGAAAAAGGTGATACCCACCGGCGGTTTTCCTTCGAACAGGGTATCATCGAAGGCCAATTGCCCATCGGTATGGATCAAAGGGATGGTATCGGCGGCGCGGATGACCCGATTGGGGTGTAGGAGGCGTACTCGCAGGGTATCGGTGGAGTCTTCCAACACCCGGAGCATCAACCGCGCCTGGAGGGGGTCCAGATCCATGGCCCCCGGTTTTTGCAACAATCGCGGGACGATATTACGTCGGAGCATGGCCCAGACCAGATTGAGGCCATAGACCCCCCAGCCATGGTAGTGACCGATGGACCAGGAAATGGCCATTTTTTGCGTGGACGGTGGTGAATCTGTCATGTTCATACACCTAAAGTTGTGACGTATCGGAAAAAATAAGTACAGCGCGTGGTTTATCACTCTTTACTGTCGCTTTGCTACTGGGAGGCGAATGCCAGACAGGCGATTTTCCAGTAACCAGATAGTAGGCATATTCCGGTGCCAAATCGAAACCACAAGGCCAAGCCAGGGTGGGCCATTCGTCGAGGAAAACGTGGCGAAATTCCTCTTGATTGCGTAATGGGACAGCCGATGGTGTCGATTGCACCAGATCCGTCAAGTCTGCTATCCCGCTTTCTCCTGAATTGAAGGTCAGATGCAAGCGATAGTCTCCCAGGTATTCCACGGTTTGCACGGTGATGGGCACGGCATTTCTCCTTCACACCAAAGGGGCAATTTTGTGAAATTCCTTGCTTTCCCACATGGACAGCAATTCTGCTTGGTGCAGTTCCATCCACTCTTCAACCAATCCTCTTACCCGTGCGGGCAGATGACCATCCAGGATGTTCACGGGCGACCTTCCTACTCCCGTTTCAGGATTTCAGTAAGCTAATAATTCCTTTAATAAATACATTAAAACTATGTGAAGTATTCCCTTCTCGTGTCATAACCTTGCCCATAGCTCTGGATCCAGCAATTTTTTGATACGATGGAGCCAGTCGCGTCAGTTCTTGAACAGGGTTACCCAGCTTGTCAGGGTTTCGAAATTTTAGATTCGTTTGCTGTTTGGCTGCCCCTCGGGCACTCAAGGCTTTTTCTACCGCCGCAAGATCTCCCAGATACCACGACTCCAATTCACGACAGGCGATGCGGATCAGGGTTTGTGGGTGGCCCCCTTCGCGACTTAGATTTCGTAACTTTTCTTTGACTTCGCAGCAGTTTCCAGAATCCTTGTCTCGAAGTACAACGAAGCGACTATTGGGTTGTTGCCAATTTCGTAATTTTCGCGGTAATTGTTTTTCCAGATCCTGTTTTCCCTCGAACACGATAAAAAGAGGCGTTTCAATATCGGGTAAGAACCGTGGTAGCAGCTCCTGCAATAACGCTTTGGCGGAGGCCTCTTCAAGAAAGAATACCAGTTGCATATCAGGGTTCGATCCCTTTAAAAAATCCCTGCTTCCATAAATATCCCATTTTATCACCATCGTTCATATACGCCACGAGTTGCTGATCATCCTCGGCGCGGTGAACTTGGGTGTAGCCATCCTGTTTGACGAACCAAAAAACCTCATTGATGGCACATGCATTGAGAAAATCTGGCGAATGGGTAGAGACGAACACTTGACCACCCTGTTTGGCATAATCGCGAAACTCTTCCGCTAATTCTTCTAAAAGGGATGGATAAAGCTGGTTTTCTGGCTCTTCGACGCACAACAATGGGTGCGGGCGCGGATCAAAAAGCAAAATCAAATAGGCCAACATTTTGATGGTACCATCGGAAACATAACGGGCTAGAAAGGGGTCTTCAAACGCTTGATCTTGGAAGCGCAACAAGACGCGGCCTTCTTCGGTAGTTTTGGAATCCACCCGGGAAATTCCGGGAATCCTTTTAGATAACTTTTCAAGAATCTTATCAAATACCTTACGGTGGCGTGTATAAAGATACTGAATGACCAGTGAAAGATTTTCACCTTCCGTAGAAAGATGTTCCGCATGTCCTGCATCCTGTTCAGGGCGGGCGCGATTGATATGGAAGTCGGAAACATGCCAGTTTTCGATCAAATCCCCCAATTCTTTGACCGCTGGAAAACGCTCAAACTGCGCTAACCCCTTGATGGCCAATATATCTGGAGACTTCAGTTGCTGATTTTCTCTGTTGAGGCTCTGAACGTTCGTGACCTGTTCCAACTCATTGGTGACGGCATAACCGCTTCCCCTAGAAAAATCAAGAAAATGCCAGGGCTGGCCGTGGCTACCCCGACGGTATTTCAGGATTTCTCGGCTGACGACGGGGTCTCCATTGAGTTCACCGATGTTGAGAGCGTAAGTTACCAGGGGACCACCCGTTTTGATTCGGAACTTGAGTTCGATTTCGATCTCGCCATCCACGGCCCGACTGCGGACCTCCTGGAAACCCCGGTTGCCACCCTGCTTGATCAAGGCTGTATGAATATTGCTTGAGAACGCCTCTCGCAGGAAAGCAAACACGTTGAATAGTGTCGATTTTCCGGTACCATTGGCACCCACCAGGATACAGAAACGGGGAATATTCTTGAGTTCAACGTCGCGGAAACATTTAAAGTTTTTCAGACGTATTGATTCGATCTGCATGATTGAAACGCCTCCTTGATCACAAGGCCATCAATGTTCTACCCACCAACTGCCCACAGGCCGCCGCAATATCTTCGCCGCGACGATCACGGATGACGGTGACCAATCCTGAACCACCGACAATCTCCTGAAAATGAATAATTTTTTCCATGGGTGATGGGGTAAAAGGGGTTCCAGGCCAGGGGTTAAACGGAATCAGGTTGACCTTGGAGGGGATACCCTTCAGAAAACGGACCAATCCGTGGGCATCTTCGTCGGAATCGTTGATCCCATCCAGGAGGACATATTCCCAGGTGATGCGGCGTCCCCCCTTGAGGGGATAATGCAGCACCGCCTGTTTCAAGGCGGCCAGATTATATCTTTTGTTGAGGGGGACCAGTCGGTCTCTGATGTCATCGCGCACGGCGTGTAAGGAAATGGCCAGGTTAACCCCCAAATCCCGGCCAACATCCACCAGTTTGGGGACAACCCCCGCCGTGGAAAGGGTAATCTTGCGGGTGCCGATGGCTAGGCCATTGGGGTCCAGCATGATCCGTACTGCCCTGACCACCGCATCATAATTGAATAACGGCTCTCCCATCCCCATCAAGACAATGTTGGTGACCCGTAATCCCTGGTCCGATAATTCCGACCGGGCCAAAATAACCTGACCGACGATCTCGGCGGCGGTGAGATTGCGTGCCAACCGCTGGGTTCCGGTGTGGCAGAATGGACAAGAGAGGGAACACCCAACCTGAGAAGAGACACACAAAGTCCCCCGATCCTCTTCGGGAATGAACACCGATTCCACACACAAACCATCCGCCAATTCCAATAACCACTTGACCGTGTGATCCTGGGAGTGCTGGCGCGTGCGGATGGTGGGGCGGCAAAAACGAAAATTTTCTTTCAAACGCTGGCGAAATTCCTTCGATATATCGGTCATTTCGTCAATTTCGGTGGCCAGCTTGACATGGATCCAGGACCATATCTGCTGTGTCCGAAAGGGTTTTTCTCCCCATTGACTGAAAGTGTCCAATAATTCTCCACGCAAGAATCCGGTGAAACATGGGACGGAATCCATTCATTCTACTCCCTATTTTTAAATTGGATTTTTCTCCACTCCGCTTGTGGACAAATCTGTGGAAAAAAAATGGTCACTGGTTGAAAAATAATTGACCATCAAGAAAATGGGGTGTCATCCTTCAAAGGACAATATAAAGAGTTTATCATTTAATTTCAATATTTTGTGTATTATATAATCAGTCAATATTTTTTGCAATCTCCCTGGATTTCCCCAGGCGTCCCAAGAGGGGAAAAAAGGGGGGATCTGTGAATAACTTGCCTTAAGCCATCCAGGGACGTTACACTTCAACATGTCTGGTGGTTGTGACAGATTATCCCTGCAATGACAGGGCCAGACATGACCAGAAAACTCGGATTCCAAGCCTGCCAAAGGGGCGACCGTGACCGCCGCCAAACCGTTTGTCCATCTCCATCTGCATTCCGGCTATTCCCTGCTGACCTCCACCATCCGTCTGGAACCTTTGGTCAAACGGGCGATCCAACTGGATATGCCCGCCCTGGCACTCACCGATCAGGGAAACCTGTTTGCCGCCATCCAATTTTATTCGACCTGCATCAAAAATGGGATCAAACCGATTCTGGGTGCCCAGGTTTATCTGGTCCCTGACCGCCATGATAAAACGGTCCGTCCCGATCTGGAAATACGCGATCAGTTGATCCTTTTGTGCAAAAACAAGGAAGGGTGGAAAAATCTTCTGTCGGTGATTTCCATCGGCCATCTGGAAGGGAGCCATGATAAACCCCGGATCGACTTTGAGATTTTGCACCGTCATCGCGGTGGGTTGATCGGACTGTCGGGTTGGTCGCAGGGAGAGGTGGGACGGCTCCTGGCCCAGGGAGACCGCCAGGGGGCCACCGAAGCGGCCAGCCGCTATCAAGAACTTTTTGACGCCGGGGCGGACGAAGCCCCTGGGTTTTATCTGGAACTGCAACGCCACGGCGTACCCGGAGAAGAGGGATGGATCCGTGAAACCACCGCGTTGGCCATGGCGTTGCATCTTCCCCTGGTCGCCACCAACGATTGTCATTTTCTCGAACCCTCCGGGCAACGGGGACACGATGCCCTGACTTGTATCGGCCTTGGGACGACGCTGTACCAGGAAAACCGTTCCGTCCTCAATGATCGGTATCATTTTGCCTCTTCGGCCCAAATGTCTTCGCTTTTCGCCGATCTCCCCGAAGCCTTGGACAATACCCTGCATATCGCCAAACGGTGCAATGTCCAGTTGGAGTTGGGGCATACCGTCCTTCCCGATTATCAACCACCCGCAGGGGAAGATTTATCTTCCTGGCTGCGGCAACAGGCGGCGGAGGGGTTGGAGAAACGGTTGACCGAGGAGGTTTTGCCTCGGACGCCGACCGAGCAGCAGGAGGAGACCATCGGCCTCTATCGGCAACGCCTTGAGTTTGAGCTGGATGTCATCCTCCAGATGGGGTTTCCGGGATATTTTTTGATTGTGTCCGATTTTATCCGATGGGCCAAGGGACATGACATTCCGGTGGGGCCGGGGAGAGGTTCCGGGGCCGGTTCTTTGGTCGCTTGGTCGCTGGATATCACCGATCTGGATCCCATCCGCTATCAACTTCTGTTTGAACGGTTTCTCAATCCCGAACGGGTCTCCATGCCCGACTTTGATGTCGATTTTTGCCAGGAAAAACGGGAAAAAGTGATCGGCTATGTTCAAGAACGTTATGGGCATGACCGTATGGCCCAGATTATCACCTTTGGCACGTTGCAAGCGCGGGTGGTCATCCGCGATGTGGGACGGGTCTTGGAACTGCCCTATGGCCAGGTGGATAAAATTGCCAAATTAATCCCCAATGCTTTGGGAATTACCCTGAAGGATGCCATTGCCCAGGAAGAACGGCTGGCCGCCATGATCAAGGAGGATTCCAATGTCCGGGATTTGGTGGAGCTGGCCCTGGAACTGGAAGGGTTACCCCGTTCTGCGGGAACCCATGCCGCCGGGGTGGTCATGGCCAATGGTCCACTCACCGATATGGTCCCGCTGTACCGCGATCCCAATTCTAATATCCCGGTCACGCAATTTAACATGTCGGATGTGGAGAAGGCGGGGTTGGTCAAGTTTGACTTTCTTGGCCTGAAAACCCTGACCGTCATCGCCACCGCCTTAAAAATGATCAATGAACCACGAATTCGGGATCATCTCCCCCCCATTGACATCCGCCACATCGACCTGACGGATCGGAAAACGTTTGCATTGCTTCAGGAGGGGCATACCCGTGGGGTGTTTCAATTGGAATCGTCGGGGATGCGGGAAATCTTAAAAAAACTCGCCCCAGATACGTTTGAGGATATCATCGCCTTGGTGGCCTTATACCGTCCCGGTCCTTTGGGTTCCGGCATGGTGGATGATTTTATCAACCGCAAACATGGGCGCACCGAGGTGGTGTATCCGGTCCCCTCTCTGGAACCCATTCTCAAAGAAACCTACGGTGTCATCCTCTATCAAGAACAGGTGATGAAAATCGCCCAGGTATTGGCGGGGTATTCCCTGGGGAGTGCAGACTTGTTGCGCCGTGCCATGGGCAAAAAGAAAAAAGAAGAGATGTCTTCGCAACGGGAGATCTTTTTAAAAGGGGCCGAAGCCAACGCTATCCCCAGCAAACAATCGGAACATATTTTTGATCTGATGGAGAAATTTGCCGGATATGGATTCAATAAATCCCATTCCGCTGCCTATGCGCTGATTTCATTTCAAACCGCATGGCTCAAGGCGCACTATCCGGTGGAATTTTTGGCGGCAACCTTGACGTGCGATATCCTGAACACCGACAAAGTGACGCAGTTTGTTCGGGAATGCCAAGCGATGAAGGTGCCGGTATGGCCGCCGGACATCAACCAATCGCAGGCACTGTTCACGGTGGAAAACCATGGCATCCGCTATGGTTTGCTGGCGGTGAAAAATGTGGGGGCCGCTGCGGTGGACAAGATGATTCAAAAGCGTGAAAAATATGGAGAATTTAAAAGTTTATATCACCTATGCGACATGACGGCGGAGGTGGGGGTCAACCGCCGCATGATGGAAAATCTGATCAAGAGCGGGGCGTGTGATCCCTTTTCCTCCAACCGGGCCGCCTTGCTGGAGGCCCTTCCCACCGCATTGGTCCGTGGGGGGAAAAAACGGGAAGATCGGGATCTGGGATTCAGGAGTCTTTTTGAAGCGGAAGAGATCGATCCGCCGCTCCCCCCCACCCCCCCGATGGATAGTGCCTTGGCGTTGCAGTTTGAAAAAGATTCCCTCGGATTTTACATGACCGGGCATCCCATGGATAAACATCAGCAGGAATTGCGGGATTATGGTATTTTGAGCATCAGCCAGTTGCGCGAACGTCTGGAGAGTCATCGGGATATTCCGGGATCTGTCCGTATTGCCGGATTGGTGAGCGAGCGCAAACTTCATCGTACCCGTAAAGGGGATCGGATGGCGTTCATCACCTTGGAAGATCCCGATGGCCATTTGGAAAGTGTGATTTTTTCGGATGTGTATCAAACCTGCCAGGATTTTTTGGAAAGTGAATCGGTTTTGATCGTCAAGGGGACCGTCGATGCCGAAGAGGAGGAACCCAAACTGATGGCGGAAGAGGTCATGGACCTCGACAGCTATCGCCAACGCCATTGTCGGGAGTTGCGGTTGTCCCTCCCCCTGGCCTGGGTGAATGATGCTAACATGGAAAAGCTTTCCAAGGTATTGCAAACACATGCGGGTGGGCGTTGTCGTGTTGTGGCCACCATTGCGTTGCCAACGGCACGGGTAACGACACGCTTTGGTCAGGAGTTCAGTATTACTCCCGAAGAAAATGTATTGTCCGATATGGGTCGTTTATGTCCCCAGGGGGGGGCCAGTTTTTCGGGGCAAATTTCTGCGGTATCTTGATTTTCTCAGGGTTTTGTTGGGGTATCGAATGCTTTTTGCACGAAACTTGCTTCTTTTCTGGGCGGTTTGACGTTGGGGAAAAAGTTCCCTGAAAGCCTGTTCATCACATCCATTCTTTGCGATTTCCGGCACCCCATGATCTGTTCAAGACCCATCGGTCGTTTTCGGCGTGTTTACCTCTGGCTCTTTTGTTTCGTCGGTGTGTTCGGCTCGGCGGTCCCCGGTTTTGCTGACAAATCGGGGTTGTGTGGTGTTGCCCGGGAAATTGCCACCCAGGGGGTTGCCCGTTTCGATACCCAACATAACCTGGGCTTGGCGGCGATTCGGCGCGCCTATGATTTATGCGGCTCCGATCCGGGTATCGCCTTTAACATGGGTCTCGCTTGGTATCTCGATAAACAACTTCCGAAAGCCCGGGAAATTTGGGAAACCCTTTATAAGACGACCCGTGATTTTCCCGTCACCGACCCTTTGGCTTTGAAGGTTCTCACCAATTTGGCATGGCTCCGGTTTGAGATGGGTGATGATGAGGAGGCCCATTTGTTGGCATTTGCGGGACTTCGACAACATCCGGGTCATTTGGCTTTGGCCCATACCAAGTTTATGGCGTTGATGCGGATGGCCCGTTATCTTGAAGCCTATGACTGGCTGACCCGCGACAAACTCCCCGGCAGCCTCCCCTTGGAGTGGAAGAATCAGACGGCGGAATACATGGTGGAAAATCTTTGGCGTGAGTTTCGCAGCGGTAAACATTTGTCATCCATCAAGAATGCGGTCGATTTTTATATCAAGGAATACCCGGAGGAACCCATCTTTATTCGGGCTAAGGAGCAACTGTTGGTGGCGGAAGTGGATCCCAAAGGGGAGATTCCGCCGATTGTGGCACTGCCCGATAGTTCCTGGCCCAAGAGTGGCAATATCGATGATCGGGTTTTGGAGTTGGATCCCCTGCTGGCGTCGCAGCCGACGTTGGAACCGTGGAAAAAGCGCGAAGATGCCTTTGCGGTTGTGGTGGGTATTGCCCGTTATCGCAACATCGAGTCGCGGCATTATGGAGACCGTGATGCGGCGAACATGGCTTCCGTGTTGACACGCCGAGGGATTTTCTTGGCCGACCCGGAGCATGTGCGGGTACGCTTGGATGGTCAGGCGACGCAGGAGACGATTCTGCAAGATATCGAATGGTTGGCTAGTAAGGGGAGGATTCATCCCAATGCCGTTTTATTGTTTTATTTTTCCGGGTTGGGTGCCCCTTGGATTGCCAACGATCCCCCGGAATTTGTGGATGGATTGTTGTTACCGGTCCAAGTGGATGGGTTAAAAATCACCCCCCAGACCGCCATTTCTTTAAATTTTTTGAAAGGATTGCTGTCGGATCTTCCCGACCGGGAAATCATTGTGATTTTGGATACCTGTTTCCATGGTCAGGGACATTGCGGCACCCGTCTTCCGGGCAAGCGTGTGGTGCCTACCCAAGGATTTTTCCAGGATACCCATGGGTGGGCACTCGCCTCGGTGCAAGGGGATGCGGGTGTCTTGGATGCGGCACGCCAGGGGGCTTTTACCTATCATTTGATCAAGGGATTTCTGGGACAGGCGGATGGGGCGGATGGTTTGGAGAGGGATGGTTGGGTCAGTCTGGGGGAGGCTTTTGGGTTGGCGCAGACCGCGTTGCGGACTCACAAACCGGCAGTGGATGGGTTTTTGACGGCTCCGGCCACGGTTCGCCTGACGCGCACGCGCGGGGAGGAATAGATGAAGGGGTTTATGTTCCGCTTGGGCCTGGGGATGATGGTGGGATGGTGGAGTTTTATCCCTGCCCAGGGAGAGGCTTATCTGATCAACGAATGGGAACGTTTGGCGTTGGCGGGGGGAGAGCGACCGCTGGATGAAGAACCGGTACCGGGGAAAAACTGGACCGATGCGTTGACGGGGATTGAATTTGTATGGATTGCGGGTGGATGTTTCCAGATGGGGTCACCGCCGTGGAAGGATGGTCGTGAACATGATGAGGGTCCGTTGCACCAAGTGTGTTTGGGGGATTACTGGCTGGCGCAAAGGGAGGTGACGCAGGGGCAGTGGCAAGCCATCATGCGGATGAATCCTTCGGCGTTTCCGAAGGGTGATGCGTATCCGTTGGAGCGGGTCACTTGGTTGGATGCGGAGGTTATCGCAGCCAATTTGAATGAACGCTATAGGGGCAAGGCCCGTATCCGTTTGCCGACTGAGGCGGAATGGGAATATGCCTGCCGTGAGCGGGGGGATGATATCGTTTATGCGGGGCGGGATGATGTGCATCGGGTTTCTTGGAACCGGGAGAATAGTTTGGGATCGACGCAGATGACCGGGACGCGACAACCCAACCGTTTGGGTTTGTTGGACATGAGTGGTAATGTGTGGGAATGGACCCAGGATAGTTATCGCCCCGATGCGTATTCCCGGCATAACGAGAACAACCCGGGGGGGGTGGATGAGGGTTTTTTCAAGGTGATACGGGGTGGGGGATGGAAGGATGCGTCTGGGGCGTTGCGGTGTGCCAATCGTGGTTTTGAGCGGTATTTAAGCAAACGGCATGATCTTGGATTTCGTTTGGCGGCGGTGGTGGATGTGGCATCGGTGGATGGAAAACGTCCCCCTTTGTTTGAGATTCCCTTTTAAGATGGGTTGTCGCACCATGGATGATGGGGGTCTGGGGCAGGGCAATTGCATTTGAAATTGGCACGTACAAATTCTTGAAAATGATCAATTATTAAAAGAAAAAAGGGGTCTGGGGGATTGCCCCCAGGGT
>JADGCQ010000029.1 GCA_015228925.1 Magnetococcales bacterium
CTTTTAAAAGTCAAAACCAAAACCTTATTTTTAATTTATTTATATATTTTTAAAAAAATCAAAGTCAAAAGAAAAGTCAAAAGAAAAACCTTCAATATCTAAAATTTTCATCTCTAAGAACCAAAACAATGTCCTTACCAAAAGATTGAACAGCATTAAACGCAGAATCTAAAGATCGAAACCTACGCCAACCCTTACGCCGGTCCCAACCCTCCAAAATGCCATCGTCACCATTGTTCAAAAAATATTTTACAAAAACACCATGTCTACAACAAATAATATGAAAATCAACAATGACACCTTGTTTGAACAATTTTAAAATATCTTCCTTCCTCATTGCCGAGCCTCCAAATCGATAATCTCTGGTCTCAAAGACACAACCAAGTTGCGCGTTACATGATTCGAAATCCGACTAGTAAAGATTTCCCCAAAAATCGGGATATCACCCAAAATCGGAACTTTCTCGACACGACTCCCAACCTCCTTCGATTTAAGCCCCCCCAGAAACAGAGTTTGCCCCGAAGGAACCAAAACAGTCGTCTCAATGGATTTTTTGTCAGTGATCAGATCCACGGCCCCTATTGACTCAGGAGCAACACTTGATACCTCCTGCTTGACCACCAACAACACAACCCCCTCACGCTCAACGCTGGCCCGAATTTCAAGAGATACCCCAACATTCTCCCGAGTCACAGCCCGCACATCCCGCCCGCCTGGAGACTCCTGTACGGCACCAAGAAACGGAACAGTTTGGCCAACCAAAATTTTACCCACTTGCCCATTCAAGACAGTAAGAATCGGAGACGACAAAACCTCACCATCGGAAACCCAAGACTCGGCACTAACCGACCCGGAGAAATCCCCACGAGTAAGACCCAAAAAAATCCCAGAACCAGGAACCGAAAGCACATCCGAACCCCCACCACCCAAAACCGCTTGCATCATCCCCCCCGTGGATCCCAACGAGGCCCCCAGTGAAGCAAACGACGAATCCGAGATTTGGGCAATGGTCGCCTGTACCCGGATTTGCACATCAGAGCCATTGGCAGCAGCAATCACACCGGACACCTTATCCACTTCGCCGGAAGGACCAGAGAGGAGCAAGCCATTTCGCCCAAAAAAATTGGCATAAACCCCCTGCCCCAGATCAGTGACCATCTGTTTGGCCTTTTCTCCATCAAGATTATGCAACCAGACAATTTTCGTTTGCGACTCCCCTGGCTTATCAATCATGGCAATCGTAGCCCTGGCCATCATCCGCTCTTGAGGACTGCCAAAAACCAAAACCGCAGTATTCCAATAATCTGGAATAACCCGAAACTGCGATTTGATTTGTTCGCCTTTTTCATTAACCTGCTGACCAAACCCCAAAGAATCCATCGCAATTTTCACCGAAACATGCCTAACAGGTATTTTCTCAACGTCAATCATCAATGGCCGATCAATGCGTTTCATAAACAAAAGGAAATCAGAAACAGAAACATCACTACCAAAATAGATAACAACCTTGCCAATCTTTTGGACGGATGCCGTTTTACCATAAACAGTCTTCAAAACTTCCAGAGTCGATTCAGGATCAAGCCAGGACAAAGTGTAAACCCCAATTTTCTCAGAATTTAACGAAACACCGGAATCCAAAATGGAAGATATCCGGTAAAAACCATCCTTGACGGGATCTAAAGACAATCCGAGTTCAGACAAAGCAACTTCGAAAGCAGGAATGATATCAAAAACTCTACCACGCCAGGACCAGGACACCCTTATCTTTCCAGAACTAAAAACAAAATGTTTACCAGTCAACTCAGAAACCAAATAAACCACATCATTCAAAGGAGAATCACGGAAATCAAAATTATACACATCCGACGGTTTTACATCTTTACCATAACAAATATGAGCCAAAAAAAAAGAAGAAAAAAAGAGAATAAAAAAAAATGGATTACAAATCTTGCTTTTCATCCACGACCCCCCGGCACCGAACAAAAACATGCGTTTCACGTGAATCCTTCAAATCAACCAAACATCTGGATAAATAAGTAACAGAATAGCCCAATTTTTCAACAACAGACTGATCAACAACTGGTCCCAAAATTTCACCATCACGAATCAATTCAAACTGATAATAACCAACACCAGATTTTTCATAATACCCAACAATGGAAACAGTATCCTGACCTAAAAGGTCAAACGAATTAACAGGTACACCACCAGGAGTATCACCAGACGGATGACCATTTTTACCAGAAGAAAGAACAGCTTTTTTATCCATCCCTTTTTCTGAGGTTGCTGAATCACCAGATCTTGCTCGACGATCTTCTTTGGCCCGGAAAAACGAAGGCAATCCTTGATAAAGTACAAAAATCCAAACAGAAAAGAAAATCGCCATAAGAAAAAGAAAACGACCCGATTTCCAAAATGGCGTACCCGAGCTTGAATCACTCACGACCCCCGTTTTTGTTGATTGATAAAGATCAAAAACATAAGCAGGTACTTTCTTGGGATTAACCTGCATGAAATGAGATTCTATGGCAGATCGAGAAGCCATATGGATTGCCTCCATATATCGACCCCTGATGCCATTGACAGCCATATTTTTGTGGTAGTGGGCAGTCTCACAGACAGCCCGAATATCCTTACGTAATTGGCCTATATCCTGACAGGTAAGTACCATATCCCAATTAAAATGCCGGTGCCGCTGAAATGCATCCTTAAATCCCTTTGGCCGCCGATCCGCTTGAGCAGCATCAGGACCACCCGGATAATCCAACAGTTTTAAAGCAACA
Organism: Magnetococcales bacterium; assembly: GCA_015228925.1. Taxonomy (GTDB): domain Bacteria; phylum Pseudomonadota; class Magnetococcia; order Magnetococcales; family UBA8363; genus UBA8363. The sequence continues at coordinate 2,784 of JADGCQ010000029.1, forward strand.
TCTTTCCAATCCTCAGGCCAAACATCTTGAGCCTCATCGATCAACAGGAAAGCCCCATCAGGCACCCAATGGAACCATCGAGCAAGCCGATTCAAACCATCCTCAGAATCGGAATCGACCCAAATAATTTCAAACGTTGGAGGAACTTTTCGTTTTTTAAAATTTGACTCCAAAACATCACGAACACGGTCAGTATTATCCAGCCCCCGAACATTGGTAACCAAAACGCGACCTTGAAAAATCTGTTCAACAACATCATCAGCAATCGCCCCACTAGTCTTATAAGCACCCGGAGCACCATGATGTACTTTGATGGACATTAAGAAATCACCTCACAAAAGGAATCAAACCAATAATAAACCTTGTCCCATATGCGCCAGTAATTAATGCAACAGATTCAGGAATTCTAAAAAATGTCAAAGTTTGAATAACTTCATTTGGTAAAAAACCCCATGCGTAAACAACATCAGACTGATATGAAATACCACTAAATATAGCAAAAATCCTATCATCAACTAATTCAACAGACCAAGTAAGAATTTCATAATACCAAACCGTTAAATTACCGATAAAATACTGATTAGCACTTGTAAAAAATTCAATTATACCAGTACCAAAAAACCAAACAATCCAATCATAAAATGACAACATTGTATTCCAAATTGATTCAAGCCACTCACCCATAACACTAACTCCTAAAGACAATTGATAAAGCACTTACAGAAGCAATTAAAAGAACCCCTTGGCCAACATAAGAAAAAGAGTCAGAAAATTGAGAAAGACACAAAGTTACCTGACCTCCAAATGGAAAATACCAAGTATCAAAACAAGGCAACACAGAAGAACCAGACAAATTTACAGAAGATATTCCAGTAATTGTACTATACAAATGTTCCAAAGAATAAGAATAAGCTAACTTTGCAGAATTAACTTCAGAAACCAAGCTTGTAAGATCCAAACTCATTGAAAATCCAGGATCAGACACGTTTTTTCCTCCGAGTTCTATATGCACCAAAAACAATGCCAATTGAAAACAAACCAAAAACAAAAGGAAATAAATATCTTAAAATAGAAAGTTGTCCAGATAAAGAATCCAAACAAACTGAAATTGAATTACCAAGAATATCCCAAGGGCCAAAGCATGGAAGAATTCCATCAACACCAGGATCAGAAAATTCAAAAAGAGAAATACCATGAAATTTTTGCAAAGCAGTCAAATACTCCCCCCGAGCCTGAGAAATACGACCGGAAAGATCGGGGAAAGAACCATTAAACCCCGTCTGATAAAAGAAAGAAGATGGAGCAGGACCAAGACATTGATTCACATCAGGATCAGCATCAAAAACAAAACCATCCTGCTCACAGCGACAAACATTTTGTGACTCATCAAAAATCAAAGCAACTTGCTCACAACGACAGGTACCAGATTCAACAATGGAATCAGACGGGCATACAGCCTTACACTCGCCACTATCCCAACGGCCTGGGGATCCTGCTGGACACTCGCAATAAGCCGTGGTATTGGGACACACACATTGCCCATCGGCCCCCGGCACATGACCTGGACCGCAATCACCACCACACGTACCATCCGCATTGACCCGCTCACCGGGTTGACATACATCCTCATCTGTAACAGGACTCAACCCATCTCCGGTTAACCAGACACCACCAACATTAATTCCCTCACCGAGATTTCCACCACCGCCACTACCTGGACCATTAGCATTTATCTCACCAGTCGCAACTTGACTAACAACATCGCCTACAACATTATAAGTAGTACTAAGTTCCATAGTAGATGTAACAGCAGTACCATATAATACTTGAGTAGGAACACTCGAAAATTTTTGAGTAACAATTAAATTAGACGAAACAGATGACTTTTTAACAGTAATTGTACCAGATCCAAATCGCTTATCAACAATAGGGACACTAACTTGAGTGGAAGAAACAACAGAATCAGACGTTTGATCAGGATCATTCATACTCTTAAATCCACCAGAATAATCATAAACAAAATCAAGTTTTCTATCACCACCATTAAATTCGTCCAAAACGCAAACACCAGAATCGTTAAGGTGCATATTCGATTTACACCGTTCTACTTGAGGAGAATCAAGAACGGGATAAACAGTGAAATACGCTCTAGAAAATGCGCCATCAGCCTCATTTGCCGATGATAGACCTGTAATACAACAACCATTCGACCCCTCGTAACCATATAGCCCAGACCAAGCAAAACTAACTGTAGTACTATTTTGTCTTTTAACAATTTTATCAAGATAAGCAGGACCACCCCTGTCAGACCAACGAGGAGAACCAATATAGTACTCCTTCCCTAACGTAAAATTATATAATGGATAATCTTGACGATGAATAGGCAAGATAGTACTTTTTACAAAATCAACAGCTTCATCAAAATTATTAAATTCGTATCGTTGGTCAATATTGAGAATACAACCACCCCAAGGACAAGCACTAAAAGATTGACGAGTATAAGGACCAACATATACTCGCCCCTCAGCAACAGGAGAACTACCAACGGAAGAAATTTTTTCAGATTCTACTTTACGCACAGTCATCTCAACAATTTGTTCACCGACAGGAGCAGGAGAAGCACCAGAAGATTGAATCGAAGAACGATTTTTATCGTCAGATGGATTCTGTAACTCAATAGTAAAAAAAACAGGATTATCTAAATCAGGATTAAACCAATCATAAATAAAAATAAAAGACAATTGAAGAAAAATAGCAGCCTGGAATGAAATAAGTATAGGTGCAAGAGCCTCAGAATCTTTCCTTGGAAAAAATAAAAGAGAAAAAACAATCAAAAATACCAAAAATATTTTCTGATTTTTTTTCATATGAAAACACCAAACAGACAGATCAAGGCTTAAGATTAAATTCAACCGAAGTAAAGATAAAGTTCACCAAAAAAAGATCCAACACAAAAACCAAGAAACCAAATAAATAAAACTCCAACTGTTTCACGAAAAATCTCAAACATTCACTTTCTCCTCAAGGAAAAACCATAATAAAAAACCAATAAAAAAAAGAAGAAAAAAAATAAAGAATAAAAAAAGAAAACAAAAAAACAACCGATACAATTCCACCCCAAATAAAATAAAAAAATGGCCAGCCAATAATTTCTAAAATTTTCAAATTATTTTCCATTTATTCTACTTTTCCACCCCTGAAAAAGGGACCGAAAAAAGGCCCCTCTTTCGAAAACATCAAACCACCAGAAGAACTACAACTTGCGCACCATTTTGATGACCAATCCGATCACGATCATCGTACAGATAGCAGCCACCACGTAACCACCCACGGTAGTCGCATCCGCCGCAGCATCGGTAATGGCGGTCTGAGAGTCAGTCAGCAGATCCGCATGGGCAAGACCGGAAATCCCGATAACCGACCCCAAACCAACAACACCAGCAGCAACCTTTTTAAACATCTTTTCCATTTCATCATCCTCCAAAAAGGGAATTATAGATAAGGGGTTTTCCACACAATCTGGACGGAACCCCTTAAAAACCGTCCGAACTACTAAATCATCACTCTCACACCAGAGATGAAAGCTAACGCAAGAGCAATACCGATCAAAACTTCATTAAGAGGCATAAAACCCCCTCTCTAAAAACGTCGAACCGCCGAGACTACCAAACCAACGCCAACACCAACGGCCCAAAGAAACAAAATGCCCGAAAAGACGTAAGAAACAACGGACAGATCAAAATCTAACGGACGACGATCAACGGGCATCCATTTTGCGAGTTCCGGCATTTTCATAACAGATTGACAAGTCGGAAACCCAGGAGTTAAGTTAGTATAATTACGACTAACAATGATTGGAGGAATGGTATCATCCAAATCACAAACAATATGCCATTCCATCAATTTAACCTTTTAACGACACGGATCATAAGACCAGTACCGCAACCAAGAACAAACAAAAAGATAACACCACCGAAAATCAAAGATAAAAGTTCAAAGTCAAAACTCAAAGGAGAACTCTCAACCCAAGGTACCCATTGTGGCAAGATATTATTAACCGAGTTACAAAATGGAATCTGGCCAGATGTGACTATAGGTGGAGGTTGAGTTGTATACGGACAAACCAGATGCCAAGCCATATCAAGACTTAACCTTTGCCTCAGAAACACCAACCACAAAAAGCGATGCTTTGCCACGACCGCCAGCCCGCAACTCAACCTCAACATCGTACAAACCAGGGAACTTGCCGATAGCAGCAAATTTTTCAAACAAGGGGATTTCCATAGAAAAATTGATCACAGGACACCCTACTCTCGTCGGAGTGTTCTCAAAATCTGACAAAGCACTGACCCTGCCCATTTTCACATCCCGACCATCCTCGCCCTTAAACTCAAATTTTTCGACGCTGATCATGTTAATCGTCATTTTCTGTTTCATTTTCTGTCTCCATTTGACCGCTTTATTTTTCATCCCCTGGGCAGTCGAACCAGAGGAATGGACTAGACCAAACGATCCCGCAATTTTTTTACAACACCACTCCAAATAACCGGATTTCCACGTTCCAAAAGTTCACCAGCAGCTTCAATAAGAATTGTTGCAATCTTAGATTGCGACGGCATTCCAGGACCGGAATGAATTTCGAGAACTTCACAAGCCCGCTCCGAGAGAAAAAGGGCTTTCTGTTTCAATCTTTTTTCCTGCTTTCCACGGTACCGCTGTTGTTTGGAAACCAACTCAACAGGAACAATTCCAAGGTCACTAGTTACCATCTATCCTCCCCCTTCAACTGGACCCTTACCCACCCCAACTTCCAAACCACATTTTTCAAGCCCTAGATTTTGTGATCTTGCTCCAAAGCATTTTTCGTAAGCAGTGCAACGTTGACCAACCGATATTTGCCCAAATCAAGAATAGGGAGATACCCTTTCTTGACCCACCCTCGGACAACATCAAGCGACACCCCCGTAACCTCCGCGAACCGCTCTTGCGTCATGTATGGCCCCGTCGGAGCTTGACGTATCTCGACTGATGACATAGCGTGTCGTTGGCCTTTATTGGTCTTTACTGGTCATTACTGGATTCAGGACAAGTTTCAAATCAATCAACAGACAGTCGAAATAATTTCTATATCGAAAATATTTCAATGTCAACATAATTTCGACACTAAATGGAAAATTCACTAGGGAACCGGATAAGAGCGATCAGAGAATGCCTAGATTTTGGGAGACATGAATTCTGCACAATTTGTGGTGTGAAGAAGAGCATGGTTGAAAAAGTTGAAGTTGGTGGCCAAAGAGCGACAGAAGATCTAATCACGGCCATTGGCAAGCATTGGCCCCAGTTTGCGTATTGGCTAGTCACGGGCATGACCGACGAAGAACACGGACACATCAGCCCAGAGATTGAGAGAATGCGCAGGGACTCAAAAAGAGCAGGATCGGATACCGGATAGCTGGGAAAGTTTTGAAAAGATGGATGGAAAAAAATTTTGCCCGCAATGATGATTTTGGTTTATAAAAATTGTCGAAACATCATAAGGATACGTCAAATGTCATTCAGTTACGTTGCTCCCCAAAATGAAAATTTAAAAATTTTAATATTAATATTTATCATATTATTGTTTTACAAAATAATGCGCATGATCTTCACTAATATAATCTTCACTCATATGATATTTACAAAAATATTCAGCTTTGCAAAAAGAATAATCAATCATGTGAACTTTAATGAACCCGAAATCAACTGGAACCCTCCCCTAACGAAACCGGAACAAATTTTGTATCATAGGCTCACAAAAACTTTACCAGACCACATCATTCTTTCCCAAGTATCCTTTGGACGATTTCTTTATGTAAATAGCGGAAACAAGAAAAAGGACTTTGCCCTGGAAGCGACGTTCAGACAAAAAGTGGTGGACTTCCTTGTTTGTGACAATGCGTTCAACATCATTGCAGCCATCGAACTGGACGACAGAAGCCATGACAAACTCAAGGACGAAAAAAGGGATAAGATTTTTGAACGAGCAGGAATAAGGGTCATCCGATGGAACGTCAAAGCAATGCCCAGTGAATCAAAAATAATCAATGAGTTACTTCCATGATCAAAATTTCTATTAAACAATTGATACCTTTTTATGGTATATTCGCCCCATGAACTGGACTGTCACCGTTACCCGAAAAACTGTCAAGGCGATTTCCAAACTTCCTACCAAGATACAGGACATCTTAGCGGTTCTGATCAAGGAAATTGAAATCGATGGACCCGTTCGTGGAAACTGGAGAAACTACGGAAAGCTCGGAGATCGGCACCACCATTGCCACCTTAAAAAAGGACATCCGACCTACGTGGTTGTTTGGGAAGAAAGAGATAACCGCATCAAACTGGTGGAGATCACCTATGTCGGCACACACGAACGCGCACCTTACTGAATTGCACATCAAAGGCCCAATCGAAAATGTTCAGTTTGCCCTGAAGGCCATCCAGGAGTTTGGCTTTGGTCCCATCGACCTTGACGACTCCATACCTTGGCGAGAAGTCCTTCCAAGAGTCAAAAACAATGAACCAGGGATCATGCTATCCGGTGCCAGAGGAAAAGAGAATCTAACACAACGCCAACTATCCGAATTGACCGGTATCCCTCAACGGCACATCTCAGAAATGGAAAACGGCAAACGCCCCATTGGGAAAAAGAATGCAAAATTGTTCGCCGAAACGATGAACGTTGATTATTGGATTTTCCTGTAAATGTGCCCAACCGGGATCCTCTTTCGAATGTCAACCAACCGTGGAAAAAGAAAATGCCTGAAACCGTGACTCTGGAAAATGTCTGGAAAATGTTCGCCGAGACCAGTCGTCGGCAACAAGAGACAGATCGTCTGATGCAGGAGACGAGCAAAGAAATCAAGGAAGTCAACAAACAGCTTAACAAACAGATTGGCAAGCTAGGTGGACACATGGGAGAATTCGTGGAGGGTCTGGTCGCTCCCGCGTGCAAAACCCTGTTTGCGCAAAGAGGCATCCCGGTGCATAAGGTCAGTCGGCGACTGGAAGCAGATTTGCCGGGAGACCGTCACATAGAAATAGATCTTTTCGTAGTCAACACCGATACCACAATCTTGGTGGAGGTCAAAAGCAAATTGACATCGGACGATGTGCGGGACCATCTGACACGTCTAGCAGCGTTCAAAGAATTCTTCCCGGAATATGCCGATAAGAGAACAATGGGAGCGGTCGCTGCCATGGTGATTGAAGATCAAGTCATTCGTTTCGCCATCAAAAACGGATTGTTCGTTATCATGCAAGCGGGTGAAACGTTAGAGCTTGCCAATGATAAGAATTTCATGCCACGAGAATGGTAAAAAAAATCAGCATCGGATTTCTATCACAGTCGAGTCCCTGAATTTCAAGTCCTTGATAGTGTCAACCAACTGTCAACCGCAATGGCCCATATAGACCTCTATTGACCACTTTCAAACCAATTTTTCTTTTTGTTAATGGCCTTTGTTGGCCTTTATTGGCCTATATCAACGGTTTTGTAATCCGTAGGTTTGGGGTTCGATTCCCCACATCGGCTCCAATAAAACCATTGATACCTCTCTATGGTATGTTTGGCTCACGGGTTGGACCGTCACTGTTGCCCGAAAAACGATCAAGACAATTGCTAAACTTCCTGTCAGGCTACAAGACACCTTGGCGGTTCTGATCAAGGAAATTGAGGCCAACGGCCCCGTCCGTGGAAACTGGAAAAATTACGGAAAACTCGGGGACCGGTACCACCATTGCCATCTCATAGAAAGGACGCCCGACCTACGTGGCAGTTTGGGAAGAGAACGACAACCGCATCAAAGTGGTGGAGATCACCGATGTCGGCACACACGAACGCGCACCTTACTAAAATTGCACATCAAAGGCCCCATCGAAAATGTTCAGTTTGCCCTGAAGGCCATCCAGGAGTTTGGTTTTGGTCCCATCGACCTTGACGACTCCATACCTTGGCGAGAAGTCCTTCCAAGAGTCAAAAACAATGAACCAGGAATCATGCTATCTGGTGCCAGAGGAAAAGAGAATCTAACACAACGCCAACTATCCGCATTGACCGGTATCCCTCAACGGCACATCTCAGAAATGGAAAACGCCCCATTGGGAAAAAGAATGCAAAATTGTTCGCCGAAACGATGAACGTCGATTATTGGATCTTCCTATAAATGTGCCCAACCGGGATCTTCTTTCGAATGTCAACCAACCGTAGAGAAAGAAAATGCCTGAAACCGTGACTCTGGAAGATGTCTGGAAAGCGTTCCTGGAAACAGACTTGCGAATGAAGGAAACAGACTTGCAGATGAAGGAAACAGACCGCAAGATGCGGGAAATGTTCGCCGAGACCAGTCGTCGGCAACAGGAGACGGATCGTCAGATGCAGGAGACGAGTAAAGAAATCAAGGAAGTCAATAAACAGCTCAACAAACAGATTGGCAAGCTAGGTGGCCGTCTGGGAGAATTCGTGGAGGGACTGGTCGCTCCTGCGTGCAAAACCCTGTTTGCGCAAAGAGGCATCCCGGTGCATAAGGTCAGTCGGCGAATGGAAGCGGATTTGCCGGGAGACCGTCACATAGAAATAGACCTTTTCGTAGTCAACACCGATATCACAATCTTGGTGGAAGTCAAAAGCAAATTGACGTCAGACGATGTGCGGGACCATCTGACACGTTTCGCAGCGTTCAAAGAATTCTTCCCGGAATATGCCGATAAGAGAACGATGGGAGCGGTCGCAGCCATGGTGATTGAAGATCATGTCATTCGTTTCGCCATCAAGAACGGATTGTTCGTTATCATGCAAGCGGGTGAAACGTTAGGGCTTGCCAATGACGAGAATTTCATGCCACGGGAATGGTAAAAAAGATCGACATCGGATTTTTTTCACGGTCAATCGCCTAGCCTTGAACCAAGTCAATCTTCAACCGTACACCCATGACAAGTGCCACACCTTCCATAGTCTGGAGCGTAATAGAACGATTCTCAGGATCCAAAAGCCGATTAACAGAGGCACGGCTTGTTTTCATTCGCCGAGCCAATTCAGTCTTGGAAACGTTCTTCTCTTCCATCATCTTTTTAATATTGAACGCAAAAACTCGTTTAATGGCCGTTGCCTCAACTTCGGCCAAGATTCCCTCTTCCTTCAAAAAATCATCAAAATCACTTCCAAGGTAAGAACCGTTCATTTTCGTCCCCTTATTTCAGAAATCCGACTTTCGGCAATAAACAAATCCTGAAGTGGTATATTCTGATTTTTTTTTATGAAACCATGGACCAAAACGATTTTCCCATCTTCAAATGTAAAAAGAACCCGTGCAATCCTTACCTGTAACCTGGAGCGAACTTCCCAGAGATCGGGTTTCAACTTTCGCACCAACGGCATGCCCAAAGGCCAACCGACTTGAACCGTTTTGATATCCTCACCGATTATTTTCCTGTCTTGGGGATCCAGACTTTTCAACCAGTCACGAACCGGTTCTGAACCAGTACCGCTTCTAAAAAAATGGACAGGAAATCGAATCAGTAACATAAAGAGCAATGTACCATTTTTGATACGTTCAGGAGAAGAAAATTCTAAAATTCTGACTACGAGGAAAAAATATTCAAGACCTTGTTTGTGTCAACCAACTGTCAACCGCAATGGCCCGTAATGACCAACATTGACCACTTTCACACCCTATTTTCCCTTTGTTTATGGCCTATATTGGCCTATGTCAACGGTTTTGTAATTCGTAGGTTTGGGGTTCGATTCCCCACATCGGCTCCATGAAAAACAAAGATTTGCAGACATCCCCTAAGAAAATTTGGTTTTTTGCTGACATCTCGGAGTTTCAAAGGCCAACACAGTTGAATAGTCCACCTGTTTGGCGGCCATGTTGCGGTGGCCGCAGAAGGGACGTTGTCTGGTCATGTCAATCACCCCTTTTGCAGGGCGTTTTGAACTTGGGCGGCGATGATCACAATGGTCACAAGGATTCAGATAAGTACATTATCTTCAACGTGTTGTCCTCGTTGGCAATATGCCTGACACTCCCTCGCCATCAAAAATTTTCTTGACTTGTACAAGCCAAATGACCGATAAGGGGGACGGAGGCTTTGCTGGCTACGGCTGGCATTGCCTTTTTTTTATCCTTTCCGCTATTGGTCGCGGCGTGAACGCAAATCGTTGATCAGCGCAAAGCTCCAGATCACAAAATCGTCAATCCCCTGTCTCTCCCTTGTTGTCCGATAGCGCAGTTCAGTCACCTTTTCAGCAAGTTCTGCGAGGTTAGGGCGGGCGGGGCGAGTCATGTTGCCAACGCGCACGCCCCAGGCAATTAGATAGGCGATGATGTCAGCAATTTGAATGGACGTAGTCAAGTGGCTATGGACGAAAAACGGTTCGGGGTAGATCAGGGCGGCACGAGCCTGTCCCGTTGCGGTTTCGCGGAAATATTTGGCCATTTGATCAATCAGGATGTGGCACTGGGAACGTTCCAATTCATCAAACACCACCAATCCATGCTGTCGGCCTTGTGCATCATCCAAGAAATAGTAAAAACGCTCAAACAGAAAACTATAATCCTTGCGCAGAACATTCGCTTCTGGCGTGGGGGCATCCCGATCGACAATGCTGGCAAAGGCTTTGACGCGATATCGGGCGCAGAGATCCAGCAAGTACTCGACAAAAGCGATCTTGGCCTGTGCCAGGGCGGTCAACTCATCTCTGGTCACGCCTCCGCCGCCAGGGGTTCCCCGTGCGTTATCCCCCTTTTCAAGGCAGGATTTTGCCAAGGTGGCGCGTTGTGTTGGTTCCATAGGGGGGAGTTGATTAGCCAGCCGAAAGGTTTTGCTTTTGAGTAGCTTCTTCCCTTTCAATTCAAGCAGTCCGGTTGAAACCCGCTGACCGAAGAAGCGTTCCTCGGCGTCATGTACTTGGCAGGTCAGGTTCCATAGGTTCCGGTCTTCAATTCCGATTCCAGCCAGCACTTCATACGGAGACTCCCCCCGGTCATGGCCGCTTTCATCCAGAAACAAAAGGTAGCTCATTTCATCTCTTCCCCTACGCCGCGCGCAGGTGGCGGACGGTGGCTTCCATCAGTTGTACCCCATCGGTTCGGGATTGCTGCAACTGTTCCTCCAGCCGGTCGCACAGGGCCGTGAGCTGGTCCACCCGCTCAACGATGCGGCGTTGTTCAGGGAGGGGGGGAATCCCGATCACCATTGACACTAGAATCCGGTGATTGAGATTGGTCATTGTCGTGCCTACGGATTCTCCTTGTAGGTGTGATCTTACTAAATGAGTTCTGAATAATAGTAGGATGTAGTCTCTTGCAACCTCATCCGACATCCGGATGAAGAAACAACCAGTCCCACAGATCCATCCGTGTTCCCGAGTAGTGACAAGAGCGCAGTGCCCCATTTCGCCTCGGCGCCCCAAAACCACATCGCCGCTATTGAGGATATATGAACTCAGTTTGGATTGAGCCATCTCTTTTGTTACGGATATGTCCTCGTCTTCGTCAATCAGTTGATCCTTGATATTTGATGGATTGATCAGTGGGATTCCGCCTGAAACATAATCTGATTTGTGCAACAGTGAACCGAACGGCCCGGTACACAGCTCAGTGATATAATCACCGAACCTGCACCACTCCCACCCCCCCGGCAACTCAAACGGCACCTCCTCTGGCTTGATGGGCGGCAGGGGCTTGGGTTGGCGGATCTGGCCTTCCTTCACTAACCGCGCCTTCTCTGCCGCGATTTTCTCCAGTAGCACGGACGCCGGTTCGTCGTTGGGGTCCTGGGGCACCAGCTTGCCTTGAACCGCCAGTTGCAGAATCAATTTCCGCAACCGCTTCACCGCTCCCGGTGTTCCAGCCAGGTGGCCGAAATTTGCAAAAAAAATCTCCGGGGTCATGCGCCGCGCTCCAGGGCTTCGGCCAGGGCGGCCTTGAGCTGGTCGCGGATGCTCTGCACCTGTCCCAACCGCTTCTGGTAAACCGCCAGCAGTTCGTCCGGGTCACCGTGGCCCAGGTCGGCGTTGTGGGGGTTCTTGATGTCCAGGTTGAAGCCGTTTTTCTTGAAGGTTGCCATCGGCACCCGCCAGGCGCATTCGTTTTCCTCCCGCGCCTCCCACCATGCCCGCTCCGGGGCGAACTCCTCGAAGCGCATGGGCTTGGTTTTGGAGTAGCTCTTGGTGCCTTCCGGGTAGGGGTGTTCGTAATACCAAGTCTCCCGGGTGATCTCACCCCTGGTGAAAAAAAGCAGATTGGTTTTGATGCCGGTGTAGGGGTTGAACACCCCGTTGGGCAGCCGGACGATGGTATGGAGATTACAATCGGTGAGCAGCTTTTCCTTGATGCGGCTCTTCACCCCCTCGCCAAACAGGGTGCCGTCGGGCAACACCACCGCCGCCCGTCCACCGGGTTTGAGCAGGTGCATGATGAGTACCAGGAACAGGTCGGCGGTCTCCTTGGTCTGGAAGGTGGCCGGGAAATTTTTCTCGATACCATCCTCTTCCGTGCCGCCGAAGGGGGGGTTGGTGACGATCACCTCCACCCGGTCGGCGGGGCCGTAGTCCCGCAGGGGGCGGGTCAGGGTGTTGTCGTGGCGGATGTTGATGGGGGCGGGGATGCCGTGCAACAGCATGTTGGTCACCGCCAGCAGGTGGGGCAGCGGCTTTTTTTCTACGCCGAAGATGGAATCCACCAGGCGGGCTTCATCCTCCGGCGTTTTCACAAAGCGGTCGCGGATCTGGTCAATGGCACTGGCGAGAAAGCCGCCGGTGCCACAGGCGGGGTCCAAAATCCGTTCTCCCAGTTGCGGATTCACCCGGTCCACCATGAATTGCGTCACCGCCCGGGGGGTGTAGTACTCCCCGGCGTTGCCCGCCCCTTGCAGATCCTTGAGGATCTTTTCGTAAATGTCGCCGAACAGGTGGCGGTCGTCCTGGCGGTTGAAGTCAATGGCGTTGACCTTGTTGATCACCTGCCGCAGCAGGGTGCCGGACTTCATGTACTGGTAGGCGTCCTCGAACACCGAACGCACCACCAAGGCGGCCTTGTCCTCCTCGGACTTCGGTTGCAACGCCTTCAGAGCGGGAAACAGGGCGTTATTGGCGAACTCCAGCAGTTCGTCACCGGTCATCCCCTCGTCGTCCGCCGCCCAGTTGCGCCACTGGAACCGCTTGGGGATGGGGGAGCGGTAGTCGTCATGCAGCAGTTGGGCTTCCTGCTCCTGGTCGTCGAAGATCTTCAGGAAAAAGAGCCAGACCAACTGGCCGATGCGCTGGGCGTCGCCATCCACCCCCACGTCTTGGCGCATGATGTCCTGAATGGATTTGATGGTGGTGGATATGCTCATACGGCTCCTTCATGCAAGCGGCCCAGGTCAGGCCGCATAGATTTCATTTTCCAGCACCTTTAACGCCTCCTGGTAGCCCTTTTTGCCGCCGAACGCCCGGATGATCTCCACCGGCGTACCCACCGCGTTGATGGGTTGCAGCTTGAGCACGTTCATGTCCTCAATGTTTTGGATACCCTCGTCGGCAAACTTGTCCAGCAGGGCGTTCAACACCGCCCGCGCCTGCTCCCCGTACTTGGTGAAAGGGTCGCGCTTTTTCACCTGCTCGGCCCGCTCCCGGCGAGTCAGGGGCGGCTGGTCGAAGGCCACATGGCAGATCAGGTCGAAGGGGCCGAACTCGCGGCCCACCTCTTCGGCCAGGGCCTCCAACAGGATGCCCTGTTGCTCCAACGCATCAATCAATACTCGTTTCTGCTCGGCACTGGTCCAACGCTTGAGAAAATCATCCAGGGAGGCAAACTCCCGGCGCACGGTCTTCTTGGTGTAGTCCTTCAGGGACTCGGTGATGAGCTTGCCGTCCTTGTCGTAATACTGTACCCGCTCGGCGATGACGGTAACGGTCACGTCGCCCACCACGTATTTGCGGCGGGGTTCCGGGCCATCTCCTGGCCCATCGCCTCCGGGTGGGTCGCCGTCAACATCCCCGCCACCACCGCCGGGTTGTCCTCCGTCGCCGTCGTCGGGCGGAATGGGGGGATCATCCGGGCCGGGTTCGTAGATCACCACAGGGTCGCCGTCAAAGTCGGGATCGGCAAAGCGGTCGGTCGCCTTCTTAAAATCCATGATGGTGAAGTAGAGCTTCCCATAGGCTTCGTTCAACCGGGTGCCACGCCCGATGATCTGCTTGAACTGGGGCATGGACTCAATGCGTTGGTCCAGAACGATCAACTGGCAGGTCTGGGCATCCACACCGGTGGTCATCAACTGGCTGGTGGTGGCGATGACCGGAAACAGCTCCTCGGGGTTGATGAAGTTGTCCAACTCCCCCTTGCCCGCCGGATCGTTGCCGGTGATGCGCATCACATAGCGGGGATTCTCCGCCGCTAGGTCGGCATTCTGATTGACCAGTGCTTGACGCATGCGTTCGGCATGGTCGGTGTCCTCGCAAAAGATGATGGTCTTGGCGTAACGATTGACCCCCTTGAGATACTCGGTCACCTTGCGGGCCACCAGGGCGGTGCGCTGCTCCAGCACCAGGGCGCGGTCGAAGTCCCGTTGGTTGTAGATGCGGTCCTCGATCACCTGGCCGTGCTTGTCCCGCTTGCCCGATTCGGGCCGCCAACCCTGAAGATCCCGATCCAGGTCGATGCGTACCACCTTGTAGGGGGCCAGAAAGCCGTCGTCGATGCCCCGCTTGAGGGAGTATTCATACACCGGATCGCCAAAGTAGGTGATGTTGGAAACCTCCCGGGTCTCCTTGGGGGTGGCGGTCAGGCCGATGTGGGTGGCGTTGCTAAAATAATCCAGAATCTCCCGCCAAGCGGAATCATCGGCGGCACTGCCCCGGTGGCATTCATCCACCACCACCAGGTCGAAGAAATCGGGGGAGAACTCACGGTAGACGTTGCGCTCCTCCTCGTTGCCGGTCACCGCTTGGTAGAGGGAGAGGAAAATTTCATAGGACTTGTCGATGGTGCGGTTGGTGATTTTAGTCATGGCCGAACCGAACGGCTTGAAGTCGTTGGTCCGGGTCTGGTCCACCAGGATGTTGCGGTCGGCCAGAAAAAGAATGCGCCGCTTGGCCCGGGCCTTCCACAGCCGCCAGATAATCTGGAAAGCGGTGTAGGTCTTGCCGGTGCCGGTGGCCATCACCAACAGAATGCGGTCCTGCCCCCGGGCGATGGCTTCGATGGTGCGGTTGATGGCATTGAGCTGGTAATAGCGCGGACTCTTGCCGCTGGCATCCACATAGTAATCCTGGGCAACAACCTTCTGGGCCGCATCGTCCAGCCCTTTCCAGGTGCGGTAGCGTTGCCACAGCGCATCGGGGGAGGGGAAGGCGTTCAGAGGGATTTCCTGTTCCACCATGCCGCTGGCTTCAGTAGCATCATGAAACAGAAAGGCATCCCCGTTGCTGCTGAAGACGAAGGGAACTTGCAAGGCGTCGGCATAGCCCAGAGCCTGCTGCATGCCATCGCCGACGGCGTGGTTGTTGTCCTTGGCCTCAATGATGGCGATGGGGATGTTGGGCTTGTGGTAGAGGATGTAGTCCGCCCGCTTGCGTTTGGATGTATCCCGGCTGGCCAGCTTGCCGCGCACCACGATGGGTCCGGCGGTGAAGGTGACCTCTTCCCGGATCTGGGATTGGGACCAGCCCGCACGCACCACCGCCGGGGTGATGAACTTGGTGCAGATGTCCCGCTCGCTCAGGCGTTTTTTGTTCAGACCATCCAATGCGTCGGATTCCCAGTTCAAACTAAAGACGAACTTTCCGCACCGGCTCCGGGAGGAAATGACAGAAACATGCCGTTGAGCGTTTCAACGCCCAATAAAACTTCACTTTTCAATATACGCGATTTGCCCCATTTTGGACAGATGGGACAAGCGGAACCGGACCCCCCCATGGGCGGGTAGCACGCTGGCGGTGTGTCGGAGTCGCACAAAACTCGCTTTGACGCCTCTGTCCAAAAAACCGCGCTCATTGTGGGAAATGGCCCCAGACAGGAGAGTAAAATCTACTTTACGCTCCCCGCAACTCCTTCAACCTTAGGAACATGGCCAAAGTCTGTTTGAACTTGCGGTCCAGGTGAATTCACACCATGTCAACCGATCCAGGCGGTGGAGGTCGAAGGCTTCACCGAACGCTTGGGCGCGAATCAAGGGGCGGTTGTCCAACTCTTTCCGGCACTCGGCGCACCAGACAATAACGAACGATTCCAATTGCTTGCGCAGAATGTCCGCGTCACACAGCCATCACCCACCTGATCCAGGCAGGGGCTGACCTGCCGACAGTGAAGCGGATTTCCGGGCACGAGACGTTGATCATGGTGGAACGCTACAGTCATCAAAATGGAGAACACATCCAGGGGGCCACGGACAAGTTGGAAAACCGGTTCCGCAACGCCATCTGACACCGTGTGCCCAATCTCACTTTTCCTGACACGATTACACCGGAATTACACAGGGTCCATTTTCGCAACAAAAAAACTTCCCGGTAAAGACCATGGAAGTTTTTGTTTTTAGACATTTAAAATAATGGTGCCCAGGGTCGGAATCGAACCAACGACACGAGGATTTTCAGTCCTCTGCTCTACCGACTGAGCTACCTGGGCGTAACGCTGCATACAAACAATAGCCGTCGTGGAAAAGTATCCTGTATACTGATCGCTCGTTACGTTGTCAATGCCCTTTTTTAAGGAATCTGCCATGGTCTGGGAAGTGCAGCTGTCGGCACCGGAAGGATGTGAAGATGCTTGCTCTGGAATTCTGGATGCCGTTGGCTCCATGGGGGCGGTCATGGAATGGGCACCAGAGGTGGGTGCCGTTGTCACAGTCAAAGGTTATTTCTCCGAGGAAATCCAACGGGACGATACCGCGTTGCGTATACAGTTGTTGCTCGCAGCCGCCCAGATGCCGCAAGTCGCCAATGCCATGGTTTGGCAACACATGCCAGATCAGGATTGGGCTGAAGCCTGGAAAAAAGACTTAAAACCCATCCCTGTGGGGCAACGATTTTTAATATCCCCGTCCTGGTGGCCCGAGGAAGAAACCTCCCGGCTTCGGTTGAAAATCGATCCCGGTTTGGCCTTTGGCTCTGGATCCCATGAAACAACAGCGGGATGCCTTGAAGCCATGGAAGGGGTCTGTGAAAAAACTTCCCTGGGGGCATTCTTGGACATGGGGTGCGGCTCCGGGATCCTCGCCATGGGGGCAGTCCTCTTGGGTGCCCACCCCGTGACCGCTTCCGATCTGGATCCCCAAGCCATCACAACTTGTCGGGAAAATTGCCAACTCAATGCCATCGATACCATCACAACCGTGCTATCTGGAGAGGTACCCGCAGGCCCTTTCAATACCATCGTCGCCAATATTCTCTCCGGTGTCCTCATCGATAAATCTTCAGACTTGGTTGACCAACTGGCCCCAGGAGGACGATTGATCCTCGCCGGTCTCCTGGACCATCAATCCCCAGAAGTCCTCGCCGCCTATTCCTCCCGGGGAATGGCCACCGAAACAATCATTCAAAAAGATCC
The DNA here is from genome assembly GCA_015228925.1 of Magnetococcales bacterium. GTDB lineage: Bacteria > Pseudomonadota > Magnetococcia > Magnetococcales > UBA8363 > UBA8363. Next base: position 20,354 of record JADGCQ010000029.1, read on the forward strand.
GTGGGTCATCCTGGGGATGGTAAAGCCGGGCGCGATGGATGTGCGGCAATCATAAACCATTCCCAAACAATAACCGCATGGGATTCAAAGACAACGGAATATACTTCTCCCCCACACCTTAATGAATCAGGCCCGCCTTTTGTATCCCCTTGATCAACGCCATCACCCCCATGCCGATGACAACGGTGGCGGCGACGGCCTGTAAATTTTTCCGAACCCTGTTCCCCATGAGATGAATCACCCACCCCAACCCCAACATAGCCGGCAAAGTCCCCACACCAAAGGCGATCAAAATCAAAAGTCCCCCCGCAATCGATCCGGTGGCAAAAGCCTTGGCTTGAAAAGCCCAGTGCAATCCACACGGAAGAAGACCTGTCAAAATCCCCAGGGCAACCGGCTTTTTCCAGGTATTCTCCCCGGTCGTTTTTTGCTCCATTCCGGCAAGCCATTGATTGACAAGAGGGATTTTTAGTTGCCACACGCCCCAAGTTTCCAAACCCATGGCGATCATCCCAATCCCCGCGATCAACAACGGTAGCGCCGAAAGAATTGGCGACCGCCCCATGGAAGGGGCCATGGAACCCAGCCATCCACTGATTCCCCCCAACAGCAAATAGGTCGATAGTCGGCTTATCCCATAAAAAAGATGCCTACCCATAAAGTTACTTGACTGCTGGACACCAACAGGGCTTCCTGATGTATGCAGCGTCAAAGCAGTCACCATACCACCACACATCCCGATACAGTGACCACTGGCCAGAAGGGCGGTTACAAAAACCAACCATAAGTCAATCGGTGTTGGGAACATGATGTCGCTCGAAATTTTTGGAACTCGAAGGTGGCAACAAGGGTATCACCATTGAAAGAAAAGTGACAAGGATATCGTCATTGAAAAAAACACACACCCCTGTTTGTTATCATTGTGGACTCACAACCGATGCCCATCCTATAACCGGTCAGGACGGAAAATTTTTTTGCTGCCAAGGTTGTCTGGGTGCTTTTCGTTTGATCCATGGCTTCGGCCTTTCTTCCTACTATGATCTCAGATCCCAAGGGATCATGGGAATGGTGGTAGATCCAGAAAAAGAAAAGGAGATCATTGCTTACGATGATCCTGAATTCCAAAAAGAACGGGTGCGCAACCTTCCTGGGGGAATCAAGGAAGCCTATCTGCTCCTGGATGGCATTCACTGTGCCGCTTGCGTATGGCTGAACGAACAAATTCTGCGCCGGGTGCCAGGGGTGGTGGATGCCCAGGTCAATTTTGCCAATTTTCGGGCCATCGTCCGTTGGGATCCAGAACAAACCTCCCTTTCGCAATTGATTCTCGCCCTGGGTCGGGTCGGATACAAAGCTTATCCTTATGATCAAGCCAAAGTCGAGCAGGTCAATCGAAATCGTGACCGGGCATTGTTGGGACGTTTGGGCGTAGCCGCTTTCGGGGCTGCCAATATCATGTTCATCGCCGTAGCCCTGTACTCAGGAACTTTCCAGGGGATGGAACCCTCCTATCGATCCTTTTTTCATTGGGTCTCCCTGATTGTCGCCATTCCGGTGTTTTTTTATTCTGGCAGCCTGTTTTTTCAAGGGGCTTGGCGTGGGCTTCGGGCGGGCCACCTGACCATGGATTTTTCCATCAGCCTTGGTGCCAGTGTCACCTTCACCGCCAGCGTCGTCGCCACCATCCTGGGATCGGACAAGGTCTATTTTGACTCGGTGACGGTTTTTATTTTTGTCCTGTTGTTGGGACGGTATCTGGAATCCATCGCCCGCAGCAAAGCGGCGGGAGCCGCCGAGCGACTCATCGGATTTCAACCCGATACCGCCCAGGTCATCCGCGATGGTCAGGAACAAAAAATAATCCTATCCGAGGTCCGGGTTGATGATGAAGTCGTCGTCCGTCCCGGAGAACGAATTGCCGTAGACGGCTGGGTCATCCAGGGACAAACAACGGTAGACGAATCCATGCTCACCGGCGAAACGATCCCCGTCGTAAAATACCCAGGATCCACAGTCGCTGGCGGTACCATCAACGTCGATGGTGCCATCCACCTACGGGTCCGCCGTATCGGTGCCCAAACAACTATGGCCAGAATCATCGCGGCGGTCGTAGATGCACAGGGTAGTCGTCACGTCATCCACACCCTGGCGGATCAAATCGCCGGTTGGTTCGTCGCCATCGTGACCACTCTGGCGGGAATCACTTTTATTCTGTGGTGGCATTGGGATCCCTCCCAAGCATTGGAAAATGCCGTATCGCTCTTGATCATCACCTGCCCCTGCGCCTTGGGTCTCGCAACACCAGCGGCCATGTTGGTCGCCTGCGGCGTCGCCACACGCAAGGGGATACTGATCCGCGAACCCGACAGCCTGGAGCGATTGATCAAAGTGCGTCAGGTCGTCTTAGACAAAACAGGCGTCGTCACCGAGGGAAAACCCAAGGTCACCCAATATGCTCCCAATCCCACGGGAAACGTTGATAAACGTCAACTCCTGACCAAAGCGGCTGCGGTAGAGCGTTATTCGGAACACCCTTTGGGTCGGGCCGTCGTCCGCGCCTTTGAAGAGGAAAATTGGGGAGAGCTTCCTGAAGCAACAAGGGTAAAAAATAAACCAGGACTTGGACTGACAGCATGGATTGATGGACATGAAATTCGGGTCGGTCGCATTGAATTTGTCCTTGGAGACAACCCAGATCCAGCCTTCCAATCACCCGTTCTCCAAACGCAACAGCCGACAACCTGGATCGCCTGTGCTGAGGACAAACATTTCCTCGGCTGGCTGGGATTGGAAGATTGTATCAAATCCGACGCCAAAAAGACGGTGCAATTCCTGAAAGAAAAGGGGATGACCGTCACACTGCTTTCGGGAGACCAACAGGCGGCAGTCACATGGACAGCGACTCATATTGGTGCCCATGCCGCCATTGGCGGCGTTCTCCCAGAAACCAAATCTCATGTGATTGCCACCATGCAAGCCGATGGAACCCGGGTCGTCATGGTCGGGGATGGAATCAACGATGCCCCAGCACTGGCCTTGGCGGATGTGGGAATAGCGGTAGCCAGCGCATCCGATCTTTCGGTGCAATCCAGCGATATGATCGTTCTGAATCCAGGGTTGACACCGGTAGCCTTTATCTTTTCTCTGGCCTGGGCCACCATGCGGGTCAGGCGGGGAAATTTGCTCTTTTCTTTGTGCTATAACACGCTCACCATACCGTTGGCCATAGCTGGTTTGGTCAGTCCCATCGTCGCAGCCATTGCGATGCCCCTATCAAGCCTCGTGGTCGTTGCGAACGCCCTGCGGTTGCAAAAAATGGTTACAACAACACCATGAACCCATCCTCCTGTCTCCAAATAAGAGCGTTTATTTAATGGATATCATTTTCGTATTGTTACCCATTGCCCTGATCCTGGGGGCCATCGGTTTGATGTGGATGCTGTGGGGCGTCAAAACAGGACAATTTGAGGATATGGAAGGGCCGGCCCACCGGATTCTTTTTGACGATGATCGGGAGATGATCCCGGAAACGTCTCAGGAAAAACAAAAAGATGAGCCTCCGAAAAAATAAAAACGTTGTTGCTTTGCACCTGAAGATGATACGCTGTAGACGGTTGTGGTTCTGTGGCAAAGAGGTTGGCTTGACAAGTGGAGGTTGGCTTGATGAGTGCTGCGATTGTTTTCGACACATTGGCCTATACCAAGAAACTAAAGGCCGCAGGCGTTCCCGAGTCCCAAGCGGAAGTCCATGCGGAAGCCATGGCCGAACTGATTGAAGAGCGACTGGCGACAAAACAGGATTTGAAAGAGCTGGAAATGCGCCTTTCACACACACTGACCGTCCGCCTTGGGGGGATGATGGCCGCATCGGTGGCCATCGTCGCGGCGTTGGTGAAGTTGCTTTGAGTTCTCAGGGTCTAAAAGTCTCGTCACAATCCAAAGATCGTCAGATCCAACCCGGTTGAACCCGTTGGCGGGCACCAAAAATAACCGCCGGTTATGGGCTTTGTGAAACGGAAAAGGCCATCGATGATGCCATCTTCCTGGCCGGTCATGCGCCGCAGTTGCGCTTCATAGGGATCCAGCGAACGGCCAAAAGCGATAAAAACCAACCCCTCTCCTGTTGCATCCGCCCAAGGCATGGACCGAGCTTTAATCGGCGGGTCATCGAAATTCCGCTCTCAGATCGTCCAGGCTGGCGTATTCCACCACGTTCTCTTCTTTTCCCAAGCTTGGCGAATGACCTCAAGGGTTGCTGCGTTGGGAATCCTGACATCGAACGGCAGTTCCTTCTGAAGCGAAACCTGCCTGTAGAACATGGTAATCGCCTCGGTTGGGGACAACCCTAAAATCGAAAACACGGCTTCCGCCGCATGTTTCAATTCGGGTTCCACGCAGGCACAAATCATTTCAGTCTTTGCCATGGGATATCTCCTTTACCGTAAAGAAGCATATCACATGTGCTGGTTGAAGTGGCAATGTATACAAATTTAAAATGCGACTTCCCTGCGGAATTTTGAGGAAATGGATAGACTGTCCCGTGCGCCGCAACCTGGGAGCATGATCGCGCCATCATTCATAGGATAACGCCTCCGATTTGTATGGCAATGAAGGCAAGTACCCAGGCGGGTGTCGTCGAAAACCCGATGGAAAACAATGGCCAGCACCACGATGCGGTTTCTTAAGCGAATCGCGGCGATGGTCGCCAACTACCATGTTTGGTGCAATCCTACCAGAACTTGATGCGTGAGAGCGCAAACTGTCCGTGGCACATCTCCATCAACACACCAGGATCACGGTTCTCTGACGAAGGTTGTGGCCTTGTTGTGGAATAGCACTGGTAAGGGGTCGCCTGTTTGTCGTATGATCCCGAGGGAGGATGTATCCGTGGAAAGGATTCACTGTCTTCAAAAAATGGGGGGGAGCTTACCATGTCGCTTGCGTTTGACTCGCTAGCCTATGCCAAAAGACTCAAAGCCGCTGGCGTTCCCGAGGCCCAGGCAGAAATACAGGCTGAGACCCTCGTCGCATGGATGGAAGACCGGTTGGCTACCAAACTGGAATTGGAACATGTCCAGGTGGACTTGAAGCGGGACATCAAAGAACTGGATGTCAAGATTGAGTCGATCCGGGCGGACTTGAAGCGGGACATCAAGGAACTGGACACAAAGGCTGAAGTCCGGTCCAAGGAACTGGACACAAAGGCTGAAGTCCGGTCCAAGGAACTGGACACAAAGGCTGAAGTCCGGTTCAAGGAACTGGACACAAAGGCTGAAGTCCGGTTCAAGGAACTGGACACAAAGGCTGAAGTCCGGTTCAAGGAACTGGATGTCAAGATCGAGTCGGTCCGGTCGGAGTTGAAGCGGGACATCAAGGAACTGGACACAAAGGCTGAAATCCGGTTCAAGGAGATGGACACAAAGTTTGAAGTCCGAATCAAAGAACTGGAGCAACGCATGGTGATCAAGCTTGGGAGCCTGATGGTTGTGGCCGTCGGGGCCATGGCTGCGCTGGTGAAACTGCTTTGATCTTCCACGTTCCCGTGATTTAAGATAGAGAGATTCCATGCGGCTGACTGCGACGCAAATCCGTGTGATCGTCCAAACCATATCCCAATTCGCGGGTGGGACGGCGGAGGCGCAATGATGTACAACCCACTTTTGGAAGCAGAACGGGGGCATCTCGCGGGCCTGCTTGCGGCCATCCAGCGTTGCGTCTACTTTCTGGAAGCGTCCGATCAAAAGCATACGTGGCCATTCACATCGGAATACTTGATTGCTCATCAAAAAGATATTGCGTTGTTTGAGTCCCTGTCTGCCATCAATGAACGATTCGCCAAGCTGCAAGACACCTTGGGCGCGGCTATGCGTCACGCGACACTTCTCGCTGGCGAGCGGCGTGATACTTTCCTGAATATTCTCGCGTTCTATGAAAAAGTTGGGGTCATTGATTCCATCACCGAATGGCAACTGAAGTCGCACAATTCGTAATCTTGCGGCGCATGACTATGATACCGATTACGCCACAATCGCGGAACATTTGAATGCGCTACACACCTTAATCCCCCATGTATATGGCAATGCCGGTCGGTTTCTCCTCTACTGCCGGGACGCCTTGGGTGTTGTGCCAGTCCCAGGGGACTTCTCCGAAGAATTCGCCAATATCCAACATACCCGCACCGTGCAGAAACAGATTTCGTAAAACCATCACCCTGCGGAAACCATCATTTTTGGATGGAAATCTTATCCACGGAAACAATCGATTTCTGTTTTTTTCTTTGATTTCCTGACATGAGTGGCATATTCTCCATAATCATAGTTTTCCTGAATTGATCGGCGAAGACGATTCCAAACATGGTCCGTTTCTGTCGGGGAAGAAACGTTTTTTGGAATATCAGTTTCGTTACTGGAGGAACCGTGAATGTGGCCAAAATCAGATATGAATGCTTTATTTTGGATCAGACACCTGTTTCAGGACGGAAAGGGTAGCACCTATTTGACCCTCATATTGGTTTTTATGCTGACAAGTTCGTCGGTCGGAGGGGTAATCGTAGGGGTGATTTATCAAACATTTCTTCAAGAACAAGAAACCGTTTTACTTGACATGGTTCGGAGTCACAGTCGCTTTGTCGAACATCTTGCCATGGATGAGGCAAAATTCCATGGCAAAGATTCACCAGAATATCGAACATTTATGGATGAAGTTTTGAATTCGTACCGGAAATTCATTCCCGGGGTAACCGGTGAGTTTATCATGGGGCGGATGAAGAGGACACAAATCGAGTTTCTTTTTGCTGAACACAGCCAGTATGTCCATAAACCGGATTCCGTGTCCGGTCCGCTGGCAACACCCATGCAGCTTGCGTTATCTGGAAAGAGTGGAGCCAGCAAAGGCCATGATGATCGTGGCGAACAGGTTCTGGCTATCTACGTGCCCTTGAACCATCTTGGGTGGGGACTGGTCTTCAAGAAGGATATGGGGGAACTCCGGCAGCCCTTCATCCAAGCCGCTTGGTTTGCGGCTGCTCTGGGCGTTCCTGTGATCATCCTAGGATGGATGCTCTTTCATCGCGTCAGCAATCCACTTTTTCGCCGCTTGACACTTTCCGAAAAAAAATATCACAGTATTTTTGAGTTTTCCAGCCATGGAATTATCCTGGTCGATCCGGTTACCGGGGCATTCCTGGATGTCAATCCGATGGCGGCTCAATTCCTGGGCTATTTCCGAGAAGAATTGTTGCAACGCAGTCTTGCGGATATTGATGCTGGAGGAATGGGAAACCAAAATCCATCGCTCCTGGATCAAATCATGCGATCGGGCGGTGCCCCATTCGAAAGTACGTTGCGTTGCCGGGATAATACCCTCCTGCCAGTGGAGATCAGTGCCAGGAAATTTCTCTTGAATGATCGGCAGGTGTTCCAGTTGCTGGTGCGGGATGTCGGTGAATACAAAAGGGTCGAAGCGGAGTTGCAACAGTACCGGGAACATCTGGAAGAGATGGTGCGGCAACGGACGGAGGCTTTGGAGACTGCCCGGGATGCCGCCGAGGAGGGTGCCCGCGCCAAGGAAAGTTTTCTGGTCAACATGAGCCATGAAATCCGCACCCCCATGAACGGGGTTCTGGGTATGGCCGAATTGGCATTAAAAACCTCCCTGACCCAAAAACAGCGTCATTATATCGATACTATTTACCGTTCTGGACGTGTTCTTTTGCGAATCATCAATGACGTTCTGGATCTCTCCAAAATTCATGCTGGCCATATGTCGTTGGAAATCCAGATGTTTGATTTAGGTGTACTGGTCCGGGATGTTACAGATATCCTTGCCCATCGGGTCAGGGATAAAGGTCTGGAATTTGGCGTTTATATGGATCCGGAAACGCCGGTTCATCTTTTGGGAGATCCCTATCGTTTGAGCCAGATTCTCTTTAATCTGCTGGGCAATGCCATCAAATTTACCAAGCAAGGTTCCGTCGCGTTGTGGGTGGACGTGGTGGAAAATCAGGAAGCTTACGTTCAATTGCGCTTTCAGGTCATCGATACCGGTATCGGTATCAGTGAAGAGTTTCAACAACGTCTGTTTCAGGCATTTTCCCAGCAAGATTCATCGGTTGCACGCCGATTTGGTGGCACCGGGTTGGGTCTGGCCATCTCCAGACACCTGTTGCAGTTGATGGATGGAAATTTGGAGGTTGAAAGTGTTCCCGATCAAGGGACAAAATTTTGGTTTCTCGTCCGCTTCGGCAAACAACGACCGGGAAACCAACAAGAACTCACATCCTGGCAGGATGTACGAAAATCTGGTTTACGTTCTAATGCCACCTTCAAAGGGAACGTCCTCCTGGTGGAGGATAATTGGGTCAACCAGGAGGTAGCTACGGCGACATTGGAGTCCCTTGGTTGTCGGGTGACTGCGGTGGAGGATGGTCAGCAAGCCCTGGCGCAGGTATGTACGGACGATGCGACATTTGATGTGGTGTTCATGGACCTGGAGATGTCTGGGCTCGATGGTATGGAAACGACCCGACGCATCAGGCAGTGGGAACAACAACGGAATATCGGGCCTATCCCCATCATCGCCGTGACGGCGCATGCGATGACGGAAGTACGGCAGCGCTGTCTTGCCTCTGGAATGGATGACTATCTGTGCAAACCATTCAGCCTGGGTGACATGAGGCTCCTTCTCGGTCGTTGGTTGCCTCAGGAGGAGGAGGGCGTGCCGGAGACGGTGGTGTCTGCCGAGTCGCTGTTGGCGGTTTCGGCGGAAGATGACATCTCCCATTTGAATAGACCGTTGGAAGAAAATGCCGGGGCAGACCAGTCCGTTTCGTCGGTTTTGGATCCAGAAGCCTTGGGCCATATTCTGGAACTGAACCGTAAAGCTGATAACACGCTGTTGGAAAAAATGGTAACACACTACTTTGCGCAAACGCCGAAGTTGTTACGCCAATTGGAACAATCCTTGGAATGCCGGAATTCCGAGGGGGTGCGCGTGGCAGCCCATACTATAAAATCCTCCAGTCTGGTCATGGGAGTCCGTCATCTGGCGGAGTTGGGGCGGATTGTGGAGGCCGACTACGCCAACCTGGAGAGTGTGGCACAGCATTTTACGGAGATGATGCCTGCCTTTGAAGAGGCAAAACAGGTTTTGCGCGATTTTCTGCATACCCAATCCAAAGGGGGATAATAAGGAGGAATCAATGGAGTATCCACCAGTGGGACCGCCAATCGTCCTGGGGCTGATGGCACCCATGACGGGATTGGTTCGGATGTATGGTCCCGAAATCGCTATGGCCGGTCGGATTGCCGCCGAGGAGGTGAACGAAAACGGTGGCGTGTTGGGACGACCGTTGCATTTGGTAGTAGAAGATGATGGCGGTCTGCCCGACGTTGCCGTGAAAGCGGCGGAAAAACTGATTGAAGTTCATCAGTGTACGGCCATCATCGGTAATCTGCTCTCCAACGTCCGTATTGCTGTGGCCTACCGGGTGGCCGAACCCCGAAGGATTCCGTTGCTGAATTTCTCCTTCTACGAAGGGAATATTCTCAACCGCTATTTCTTCCATTTCGCCGCATTGCCCAATCAGCAAATTGCGGAAATGATCCCCTACATGAAGCGAACCTTCGGCCCAAAAATGTTTTTTGCCGGAAACAATGATGAATGGCCGCGTGGTTCCATTGATGCGGCCAAGGCGGTGTTGTCGAAGGTGGGCGGGGAGGTTGTGGGTGAGGAATATTTGCCCCCGGGGGTGACCCAGAATGGGATTGATACCCTACTGGACCGGATTATCCAATCGGGTGCCCAGGTTTTTGTCCCCTATTTTGCCGATACCGACCAATTGCTGTTGCTGACCCGCTTCGCCGAATTGGGACTGAAACGACGAGTCACTGTGGTGATGGGGCATTATGACGAACGCTTGGCGAGTCAACTGCCACGGGAGGTCAGGGCGGGATATTATTCATGCAATACCTATTTTATGACGTTGGATACCGAAGGCAACAGAAGCTATCTGAAGCGTTTGGCCTCCATGCCCAGTATCCAGGGGATATGGCCTCAGTACAACGACATTGTGACCCATTTTGGAGCAGGGGCGTATCTCTGTGTGAAAGCTTTCGCGCAGGCGGTTCGTCGTGCGGCAACACCAGATCCCGAATCCCTGGTCGAAGCCCTGGAAACAATCTCCGTTGTCGGCCCCCAGGGGACCGTGTGCATGGATCCCACAACCCATCATGCCCGGGTTAACAGTTATCTCTCCCGATGCAATCCCGAAGGGCGATTTGACATCATCGAAAATTTTGGCACCATCCATCCGGTGATTCCTGAGCGTTACAATCACTTGAGAATGGATTTCCAAAACTCGCGAGATGAGGATATCCGACTTCAAGCGAGGATGCTGGAGCATATGACAGAGGGGGTGTGTCTGGTGCGGTCTTTCGATGGCATCATCGTTTATGCCAACGCGGGATTTGACAGAATGTTTGCCTTCGACAGGGGGCAGACCTTGGGCATGACGATCCAACAGACCTATGCCGAATCCAATTCTTCAACGGGAAATGTGTATCGGGATATCAAGGAACAAGTCTATCGCAAAGGGGTGTGGAAGGGTGAAATACCGAGTGTAAAAAAAGATGGCACCCTCTTTTGGTGTGCCGTTTCCATCGCGGTCATGGCCCACGCCGAGCATGGTGAAGCCTGGATGGCGGTGTACAAAGATATCTCGGAGAGCAAAAGGGCCGAGGCGCAACAAATCCGCTGTCGGGAGGAACTGGAGGAAAGAATACGGCAGCGGACGGAGGAACTGGAAAAGGCACGCGACGCCGCCGAGGAGGGTGCCCGAACCAAGGAACGGTTTCTTGTTAATATGAGCCATGAAATCCGCACCCCCATGAACGGGGTACTGGGTATGGCCGATCTGCTGTTGCAAACCTCCCTGAGTCAGCAACAACGCCATTATGTCGAGACCATTCACCGCTCCGGGTGGGTTCTCCTGAGTATCATCAACGACATTCTGGATCTTTCCAAAATTCAGGCCGGTCATGAAACGCTGGAGATTCTTAGGTTTGATTTGAGTGCTGTGATCCAGGACACCACACGCATGTTTTCCCAAAGGGCACGCGAAAAAGGGTTAAAATTTGACGTAGACATGGCCCCTGGAATCCCGGTCCGTCTGTTGGGCGATCCCTATCATCTGAGCCAAATTTTCTTCAATCTTCTCGGTAATGCCGTCAAGTTCACCAGCCAAGGCTCCGTCACCCTGCGGGTAGATGTACTCGAAGAACGGGAAGCGGATATTTTGTTGCGTTTTCAGATCATCGATACCGGCATCGGCATCAGTAAAGCGTTTCAAAAACATTTGTTTCAAGCTTTTTCCCAGGAAGATTCCTCGGTTGTGCGCCGGTTTGGCGGAACGGGATTGGGTCTGGCCATTACCCATCGGATTTTAGGCCTGATGGGTGGAAATCTGGAAGTAGAGAGTGTTCCCGGTCAGGGTACGAAGTCCTGGTTTTCGATCCGTTTTGGCAAACAACGGCCTGGGGATGCCCAGGAAAACGCCACTTGGCAAGAATTCCAGGAACCTTCCGTGAATCAGGATGTCTGCTTCAGGGGACATGTCCTGTTGGTGGAAGACAATCACGTCAACCAGGAGGTTGCGGTGGCAACACTGGAATCTTTCGGTTGTCGGGTGACGGTGGCGAATGATGGTCAGGAAGCACTGACCATCTTGAGTGAGACGGCCATAACTTTCGATGTCATTTTTATGGACTTGGAGATGCCCATTCTCGATGGCATCGAGACCACCCGACGCTTCAGGCAATGGGAACAACGGATGGGTCGTTCCCAGCCTGTCCCCATCATCGCCCTGACGGCGCATGTGTTGCCGGAAGTGCGGCGAAAATGCCTTGTGGCGGGCATGAATGACTATTTGAGCAAACCATTCCGTCGTGCGGATGTGGGGATTATACTCAGTCGTTGGTTGCCCAAGGATGACGGCTCTGGTCCAGGGGAAAGGGTCAAGAACCCATTATCTCTTGACCCTCCGGGGAATGTTGCGTCTCCGTCGGAACTGTTGTCCCAAGATAATGGTGATGGGGATGAAGATGAAGCCAATATCCCGGTGCTGGACCATGTGGCCTTGGAACGTATTTTGGATTTGGACCGAAAGGGTGGCGGCGATCTGCTGGTAAGAATGGTGGGGCATTATCTGGAGCAAACCCCAAAACTGTTAAAACAATTGGAACAAGCTTTGGAGTCTCGAGATTCCGAAGGGGTACGGGTGGCGGCACATACCCTGAAATCCTCCAGTCTGATCATGGGCGTCTGGCGTCTGGCCCACCTGGGGCGGGCTATCGAACGGCACCATAACCATCTGGATAGGGTATGTCAGCGTTTTCTTCCGAAGGGTGTACCTGCCTTCGAGGAGGCCAGGGAGGCACTGAAAAACTTATGTGTCCAACACGGGGAAAAAAAACATCATGAACACCGAGAATAATGCTTTGAACAAGCCCTTTATCTTGATTGTCGATGATGAATTTTTGCAACGGTTGCCCATGACTGAGGCGTTGCGACATGGGGGGTTCCGTGTGGCGGAAGCGGAGGATGGGGCGCAGGCCTGGGAATTGATACAGAAGGAAACGCCAGATTTGGTGCTGTTGGATGTGGTTATGCCGGTGATGGATGGCTTTGATCTGTGCCTGAAAATTCGCCAAGAGGAGCAATTTCAGCACCTGCCCGTTGTACTGGCGACTGCTTTGGACGATTTATCCTCCATCGAACGGGCCTATCAGATCGGTGTGACAGACTTCATCACCAAGCCAGTGAACTGGGGTCTGTTGGCGTATCGGGTACGCTATATTTTGCGTGCCGCGCGTACCTCCCAAGCCCTGGCGAAGAGGGAATTGGAGTTATTAGATACCCGGATGGAGATCATCCGCCGCCTGGGCCAGGCGGCAGAGTATCGAGATAACGAAACCGGCACGCACGTTCAGCGCGTGAGCCACATTTCCGCCCTGCTGGGACGTGCCGTGGGGCTGTCATCCCATGACCAAGAACTGCTGCTTCATGCGACTCCCATGCATGATATCGGGAAAATTGGTATTCCCGATAGCATTCTTCTCAAGCCAGAGAAGCTGACCCAGGAAGAGTTTGCCATCATGAAGACGCATACCACCCTAGGTGGACAGTTGTTGGATCATGAACCTTCCACACTGTTACGCACCGCCCACACCATCGCCCTGACGCACCATGAACGTTGGGATGGGGGTGGCTATCCACGAGGTCTTCGAGGGGAGGAAATTCCCCTCGTGGGTCGTCTGTGCAGTTTGGCGGACGTTTTTGACGCCTTGACTTCCAGGCGTCCCTACAAGCCAGCCTGGAGTGTGCAAGAAGCGGTGGAAGAGATTCAAAAAGACTCTGGATCGGCGTTCGAGCCGAGTCTGGTTGCTGTATTTCTTGCGTTGCTTCCAGAGATTCAGAAGATTCGGGAATCCTTTCCCGATCAGGGGTTGTTCCGTGGAGAGAAAATCCTGGAGATGGCGTCATGCGAGGGCGGTAAGTCATGACCACGCTGTTGATCGTGGATGACGATCCAGCTACCCGCTTGTTTCTTAAAACTCTTCTGAGTTTTGAGGGATATCTTGTACGGCTAGCCTCCGATGGCCAGGAGGCGTTGACCATCTTGGATACCGTGGCGTGTGACTTGGTGCTGATGGATATCCAGATGCCGGTTCTGGACGGGTATCAGACAACGCGACAGATCAAGGAGCGAATGCGGCATGAGCGGTTTTTACCGATCATTTTTTTGACTTCGGTGGAGACCGATTGGGAACTGGCGCAATGCCTGGAGTGTGGTGGTAACGATTTTATCCGCAAGCCCCCCAGCATGGTCATTTTGAAAGCACGCATTCAATCGTGGTTGTATCATGCGGAATTGGTCAACAAACTGGCCGAGGATCGGTTGGATGTGGAGCGGGTCATCCTCAAGATGCGTCAGGACGAAAAGTTTGACCCCCGTGGGTTGCGTATGTTGGTGGCTCCTTTGGAGAAAACCAATGGTGATTTGGTACTCTCGGCCCGTCGGAGCGATGGTGTGCAATATCTCATGGTGGGGGATTTTACCGGACATGGTTTGGCGGCGGCCATCTGTGGCCCCATGGTCGCCGATATTTTCTATCAGTTGACGTATCAGAATGTCCCTTTGCAGACCATCGTTTCTCGGATTAATGATTCGATTTTCCAAAGGCTTCCAGCCAACATGTTTTTGGCGGCGGCCTTTTTGGAGTTGGACCGGACAGGGGGATGGATGCGGGTCTGGAACGCGGCACTTCCCGCAGTCCTATGGATCCGTTCCGGTCGGTTGGTGCATAAATTTCCTTCCACACTGCCGCCACTGGGCATCGCATCGCCCTTGGCCGAGATGACGTGTGAGCAGCATTCGCTCATGGAGGATGACCGAATTTATCTGTTCTCCGATGGCAGCGTGGAAACCCGTTCGGTGACTGGAGATTATTTTGGCGAAGAGCGGATGATCCGTTTTTTGGAGGAGTGCGCCAGTTCCCAGAGAACCTTGGAGAGTCTGACCGAGGTACTCGATACTTTTCGTGGTGGCCGGGAGGTGACGGATGATATTGCTTTGGTCGAAGTAAGGTGGATGGAACCATGATCCGGCTGGAGGAATCCTTTTTACGGGTCGTCATGTGGTTGCCTGAAGCGTTTGATTTCCGACTGCGCCGGGAGTTTTTGATGATTTATCAAAACAGGCCTCCCGAAACGTTTTATAAAATTGATTTGAGTGCCGTCACCAGCATCGATAGTTCCGCCCTGGGTATGCTGTTGCTGATGCGCAGTTACTGCGGGGAGGAAAATGCCCGCATTCGCTTGGTCCACGGCAACGAAAGGGTCAGGAAAATATTAAAAACCGCTTGGTTCGACGAGTATTTCGACATGACATGACCCTATCTCGCCTCATACAGCACCCCCAAACCTCCCTACCCCCCCCAACCACTTCACCCCTCCGCACCGTGCCCATGGCCGTCAATTGCGCGGCTGTGCAAAACAGGCCACTGCCGTTGGACATGTGGAATATTGCCATGAACCGGATGCTCCAGGGATTGCCGGGGTGGGGGTCATTCCAGAACCTTATGCTGCCGTACACAGGTTTTTCCCGCATCGACAAACAAAGCAGTCAACGCCTCCACATGCGCCACCAACCGGTTCACCTGCTCTTGAATCTCCACCCACACGAACGGCTCATCTTCGTAGAGCGCGTAACGAAATTGCACCGCGAACGGGTTCAAAGCCACCATGGAAAGAAATGGCGACACGTCCTCTCCAGCATCTTCCAGAGCGGACAATAGCAAGCTCAAATCATGGACTTTGGGCGAGATTTCTGCACGATAGATCAGCCACGCCTTTAGGGATTTTTCTGTCGCCTGCTGCAAGTGGAAGCCGATTGCCTCCGATTCTGGTTTCGGGGCTTCTGCCAGAATCTTGGAGACCCTGAGATCTTTGCGTGCCAGCAACAGCAACATCCGCGCCTGTTCATACCCGCTCATAAAGCATTCTTCCTTCCTTCATGGCATGATACACAACATGGTCGAATACCTCTTTCAGGTGGCAAACCTCCTCTTCCGTGAATACCAGGATGTCTTTGGGTACACGAAACCGGGCCAGCACCGACCAGAGTCGCACCGCTTCTGCCCGCCGGCTGCGTGTCGGGCCAAAAGGAGTCTCCTCAATGACCAGCAGGTCGATATCGGAATCAGGACGGGCGGTATTCGTGGCCCGCGATCCGAATAACACAATACGCACCGGATCAACTTCCCGCACAATGATTTGCACCATCTCTTGCATCATCTCATCTGTCAGAGAAAAATCCGTCATCTTTTTTCCTCTCAATATCATCTGCTTCCCGGATCAATACAGGAACACGGATGGGTGACGTTTCATGGTGGCAATGCAGGTGTTGGTATCCAGCAAATAGCTCATTCTATCCACTCCCGTTCCTGAAGTGGTCCTTCATCCTCTATGTCGGGAAAATCTGGAATGGATCCCGCGCAACAGTCCAGAAATACTTTGGCATCCCATGGCTTGGCAGGGTTTGACCAATCACCGGAAGAGTGGCTTGGGGTATCGTCGATGCGTTGGCACCCCAACTTCAACCTCATCTCCCAGATCAATACCGGTACATGGCGGTAGATCTTTTTGATCAAATCCGCATCCATTTTGCTCCGAAACACCGGGCATGTTTTAGTGTCCTGAGACCTTTGCGTGCCAGCAACATCCGCGCCTGTTCATACCCGCTCATAAAGCACTCTTCCTTCCTTATCTTCCCGTCGCAAGGAGATGTGATCGTCCCAATGGGCACCATGGATGGGTTCCGGCCAATCGTCAGCGGGGGCTTCATCCTCAATGACCGGAATGGTGGCAGAGGTTGCCAACTTTTTCGAGATGGGGGGAGATAGTTGGTCATCCCGTCGGCTCCGTTCTAACACTGTTTCGATGTATCCAATAAAGTCAAGCACTTCTGCAATCTTATCATCAGGCAGCCGCCGGGCGCGTTGGTAGAGTTCTTCAGCCAGGGCCATGGATGGTCTCCTTTTCCGTGGTTGGATCCCCCATCTTCTCCTCAATCCGCTTCCCGGATCAATACAGGAACGTTGCGGTGAATTCAATCTCTGCTCACTGAGTATATCCGATCCGTCTCCGCGCTTTGTTCCCAAAACCTGCGGTTTGTTTCCGCAAAAAGTTTCCAGATATCATCAACGGTCAGCGTACCCGACATGGCGGCGTTCCATAATCATAAAAGGTGGATAGTCTTAGGACAGTCTACCCCCATTTCCTGACAATAGAGAAATGATTTCGACAATAAGATATTCCTGTCCGATGTCGGGTTTTTCCAACAAAAACTTGGGGGGGGGGGGGGAAGAACCCCCCCCCAACCTTCCGGCTATACCGGTTAGGGTGGGGGGTTTCCCAAAACTTGCACCCGCCGCAAAC
>JADGCQ010000002.1 GCA_015228925.1 Magnetococcales bacterium
AGTCAAAACCCTGGGGGCAATCCCCCAGACCCCTTTTTTCTTTTAATAATTTATTATTTCCGAGACACTTGGATATGCTAATTTTAAATGCGATTGCCCTGAAGCAGTCATTGCTCTGTGGATAGGCAAACACCGTCAACAGCAACCGCCGCCGGTGTTTCCATCTTCGGCCTGGCGTATTGTCACAGGGCCGCAGTTGAAGGGGCCATAATGGACGGAGCGGTCGCCTTGGAGGGTGAAATGGTCACGGTAGCGGGTATTCGCCAGCATAGACGCGGTATTACCGCAGACCAGCAGGGGTTTACCCGTGATGAACCGATGGTGGTCATCGAGATCAAAATGATGGGGCCAATCGGGGATGGTCCCACGATAGACTGCTGTTTGACCGTAGTCCTCGCAAAGATCTTCTAGGTCGGCGAGTTTGAACGCCCGCACGGTGACAGAGTGGAAGTCCACCATGCCAATGCGCTGGGCCACATCGGGGTTATCGAGGCGGATAGGACGGGATTCCATCACCCGATAGTCTGCGCACCCCAGTTCCCGCAACAGACGGCGAAAATCTTCACGGTACATGGCTCCGGCAAGGCATTCGCCATGCAGCAGCGGATCGGCATGAAACCGTTCTGGCACCCGACATCCCGAAAAAACATCGGAGAAGAACAGTTCTCCTCCCGGTTTCAACACCCGGAAGATTTCTCTGAATACGGCCCTTTTGTCGGGGGAGAGATTGAGTACGCAGTTGGAGATGACCACATCCACGGAGGCGTCGGCGATGCCCAAGCCGACGAGATCCTCCATATATCCCTGGAGGAACGTCACGTTAGGTCGGTCATAACCGAAGCGGACCATGTGATCATCCAGGTTGGTGCGGGCAACCGCCAATTGTTCTTCCGTCATGTCGAGACCGATCACCTGTCCATGAGGACCAACCAGTTGCGCCGCCAGGAAGACATCTTTTCCAGCACCGCATCCCAGATCCAGCACCGTGCATCCCGAAAGCATGGGGGGCAGCGGAGAGCCGCAACCATAAAAACGGTTCAACACAGCATCTCCGATTTTGGCCAAGGCAGCTCGGACGGTGGGCGAAAGGTTGTTATCCGTTGCACAACACGCGCTGGTTTTCAGGTCTTTGCTTCCCTGCAAGACGGTCCCGTAATAGGTTTTTAATGCGTCACGATCCAGCATCTTATGCATGATTCACCCTGTCATGGACGACACAACAACAAGTTACTATCCCGTAACAGATTTTCGACAGATCTTCAACACTTCACGACAGGACAATCGCATTTAAAATTCCTGAACGCCAGGGCGTGTTGATATTCAACAATTTTCTATGAGGGTTACGATATAACGAGAAAAATATTGATACTGATACTTTATTATCTAAAATAATTACCTGATCTATGATCCATACCGGGACGGCGGAGGAGATGCGTTTATCATATAAAATTATATTATGGACATGGGGCGTTAATGACAACCTCATTACCATTACCGATGAATGATAAACGACCTCCCGACATGAGGTTGGCCAGGGCGACCCCTTTCCCATGCGGGTCAGTCAGTCGCAGAGGGTCAATAGTCAGATAACGCCGCCAATCAAATCCATCTCCCTGGTCCTGAACCGTAAACACGAAGCCCCCTTCCGTGGTCTTTTCCATCCGCACTGAAACATACTTGTCGCTATGTTCTGGCAGCAACAAACGACGTTCGATCTCCTGATCCAGGATATCATCCGCTAAAAATTGACTTTTTTCATGATAAGTAATTCCAAGATTTCCATGCTCCACAGCGTTGCGGATGATTTCCGTAAGAATCGTGACCATGGAAGCCGAGTGCAGATTGCCCAGACGATAAGCAATAAACCACCCTTCATCCAAAGTCCGTAAATGCAGGGTGCCCGATTGCCACATCGACCAATAGGACTCTTCGTTCTTGACCCGGGCGTACAAGGATTGATATTTGTCAAACTCGGAAATGGCCGATCGGACCGCCGCGAACAGTTCTTCCTTGCCAAAAGGTTTTTTCAGATAATAACGGGCACCGGCAGACAACCCATCAACAATGTCTTTAGGCATGACCTTGGCACTTTGAAAGATGACGGAAACATGGGCAAGACCCCGATCTTCCCGGATGTGCTGCAACACTTCCATCCCATCCATTCCTTCAGGCATCCTCCGATCCAAAAGGACGCATCCAAAGCCTGCGGGATCGGCCCGAAGAATTTCAAGTGCCACTTCGCCATCATTTGCGAGGACAACCTCATGTTTTTCTGATTGCAGTTGCAGTTGCAAAATTTCCAGATTGGTCGGATTATCATCCACAGCTAAAATCTTACATAAGGACATAAATTACCCCTTTTAGGTATCAGGATATTGCTGCTTGATCGCAATAATCTCAGGAATTGAATCCAAAAAAGCATCACCCAACAGCGGATCGAAATGCTTTCCTCTCTCCTTCCTGATCAGGGCAAGTGCTTGTTCCAAAGACCAGGATTCTTTGTAGGGCCGACAGGTGGTCAAGGCGTCAAAGACATCGACAAGTGCGACAATTCGCCCCGATAGAGGAATAGCCTGTCCACGCACACCGTCTGGATAACCACTCCCATCCCATTTTTCATGGTGCGAAAGGGCGATATCACTTGCCACTAATAACAATGGATCGGCGTGATGCTGTCCAATAATCAAGGCACCCGTGCGTGCATGGCGACGCATGATTTCCATTTCTTCGCAATTCAGCCTACGCGGAGCAAAAAGGATATAATCGGGGGTTTCAATTTTGCCAATATCATGCATCGGGGCGGCATACCTGAGAATGTCACAAGTTACGGAAGGGAGTCCCAACTTTATCCCCATCATGTGGGCCAACTTCCCAACGCGAATGGTATGGTTGGCCGTATCTTCATCACGACGTTTTGCGGCTCGTCCCAATGCTGCGATAAGTTCAAAACGGCTCTTGCGCAACTCGACTGTTCGCTCCTGGATGATCGTTTCCAATGTGTTATTTTGTTCAGAGAGCCATTTTCTGGCCAGATGACCCATGAGCATATTGTGTATTCGGGCAAGAAATACAGCCGCTTGATAGGGTTTGGTCAGAAAATCTTGCGCCCCACAGGCCAACGCTTTCAGTTGAAATCCATGCGTATGATTGGCTGTAACCGCCAGAATCATTGTCGAGAGCTGCGCCTTACGTAACTGTTCCATCACCTCAAAGCCATTCAACTCTGGCATCATGATGTCCAGAATCACAAGGTCTGGCTTACAGATATGGCCCAACTCCAATGCTCTTTCAGGATCGGAGACACTTGCGATGTTGTGGTATCCGGCTCCACGCAATTGGATCTCGTAAATTTCCAGATTGATCGGATTGTCATCGACAATCAGGATGGACGAACCAAGAATCCATTGGTCTTTTACCCCGTTGGTTTCATGTACTTTCGTCATGATTGCCATACCCAGACGCTTTTTCTGTTGCATCAATTAGTTCTTGAATGGATAAAGACGCTTTTCTGATCTGTTCTAGGGGTAGCCTGATGTCCACGCAATGACCGGCCTCCACGATGCTGCTTGCGATCTCTGCGAAACTTAAAATATGGTGAGCGGCTGTGCGAATTTCATGGCTGAATTCTTCCAACTGTGTGGTACGTTCGTGCATGACCTGCTGTATGGCCAATGATTGCCTGAGTTGCATCTCCATTTTCCTTTTATGGATTTCTCTTCTCACGGAAATAAGCAGAAAATCGAGGTCATAAGGTTTTGGGTGGAAATCGTTCACGCCATTGCGCAGGGCCATTATAATAACTTCTTTACGGGTATCAGCGGTCAACATGATAACCGGAATACTTTTGTCTTGTAAGCGGAATCGTGCGAGAAAGTCCAATCCTGATTCATGGGGCATGTGATAATCAAGGATGATAAGGTCTGGATGTATCGATGAAATAATTCTATCAGCATCGGGCGTATTGGTTGCCGTATAGATATCAAAACCTTCAGACTCAAGCTTTGCGGAAACTGCCGCAATAACGTTCTTGTCATTATCAATTATTATAATTTTCTTCTTTTTAATGTTCATGTTTATGGCCATATAGCATGATTATGCTAACATTGATCCAAGTTACGACCAAAAGATTTGCCTAGATGGTTATAGATCAATATGATCAAAAATAATAATTATGCAATCTAAAAACTATATTTTAGTTATCATTCATTGCGGTTCACTGTTTACAGGGGTGATCATTGTTCCCGGATGAGACATTGGGATGTCTCGGTAGCCAAACCGAGAACAAGGCTCCGCCATTTGGGTGGGTGGTTGCCCAAATTCTCCCTTTATGGGCTGCAATGATTTCACGGCAAATCGCCAAGCCAAGACCCGTTCCACCAATTTTGCTCCGGTTTTTCTTACCCTGAACAAACTTGTTGAAAATGGCATCCGCCTCTTCCTCCGAGATGCCCGGACCGGAATCGTGCAGGTTCAGAACAACCCCCACTTTTTTGTCCGGCAAAATTTCCTCAGAAAAGAACAAAGTGACCCGGCTGCAAGGCGGAGCAAATTTGATGGCATTACCCAATAGGTTTATGACCACCTGGAGCATTTTTTCGTGATCAAAAGCTAAGCATGTGGAGACGTTCGGGGGGACGACATCAAGGCAAATATTCCGGTTGCTCAACAGGGATGAAAGTCCGTCTTCGGCTGCGCGGACGACATCCAAGAGGTCGCCCGGTTGAAAATTGAATTCCACTTTCCCGGATTCCAGTTTGGCCAAATCTAAGATGTGGTCCAACAGCGTTGTCAGATGTTGGCTGGATTGTTGGATGCGCAACAGGAAGTGTCGGATCGGATCCTGGGGAGAGATTTGCGCCAATCCTAGTTCTGTAAAACTGAGAATGGCATGCATGGGGGTACGGAGTTCATGGCTTATTTCGCTCAGGAAAGCGGATGTGGCGATGTGGGCATTTCGGGCCAATTCTTTTTCCGCCCATAGTGCAGCCATACGTTCAAACACCAGTTTTCCAAGATCTTTATGGTGTCTCAGCAGTTCCAATTCCTGACTTTTGCGTGCCGTTACTTCTTGGAGAGTTTGTTCCAACACGACGTGTGAGAGTGTTTCCTTCGTCAGGAAATCAACGATTCCCATCTCCAAGGCCTCATGCCGCAAATGTTCATTCCCAGCGTCCATCAATAATATGAAAGCTGATTTTGGGTTCAGTAAAATATATTTATCCATAATTTGAATGGATTCCCCATGATCGTTTGTGGCACCGACCAAAACAATGCAGGGCTGAAACTTGGAGAAACACGCATCCATGGATTCGGCTGTGGAACAGACGTGGATTTCCAACTCCAGGTGAGTGATTTTTGCAAGAAGCCCTTCCAACCAAACAGCATCGGCAGGAGAACGTTCATAAATGAGAATAACCATGTCCACCTCATATGATTATTTAAGTTATTTAAAAATTGCATAACAAATCTCTTGCCTCGCATCTGCCGCAATGATTTGCAATCAATGCACACTTTAAACTCTTGTGATTTTTGAGGCATAATGAACATTAAATGTAATCATAAATTGGTTATACTCTTATTGGATTCTTATGTCAACA
Organism: Magnetococcales bacterium; assembly: GCA_015228925.1. Lineage (GTDB taxonomy): Bacteria > Pseudomonadota > Magnetococcia > Magnetococcales > UBA8363 > UBA8363. The sequence goes on from JADGCQ010000002.1 coordinate 5,598, forward strand.
TGAATATGTATTTTCGTTATTATTTATTGTCAATCAGAATATGATGCAAACAAATATCACCCACATATGAACATGTTATATTTGTTAATTACGGATTAAATGATAAATATTATTTATTGCTTTATTATGCATATTCATAGAATCCGTCATCAAACTGTTCCGCACTCGAACATTCCATCCCTTCAAGTGCCAATTTCAGATCATGGCATACTCTGAAATTTGTGATGGTATATGATATTTTATGGATCAAGGTCAGGATTGGAAGTTTTCGGAGATAAAAAAAAAGCTCAATGGTTGCCCTCCATTCAACCGATACAGTGCCAGTTGGGTGAGTGACAAGAATAAGTGATGGTAAATTATCGAAATTAAAAAATTGTATTATTGAATATTAGAGACTCTTTAATTCAATCTATTTGTTTATCGAAAGTTGAGTCAATATTTATTCCTTGACACCGTATCGCGAAACTGTTTGAGTATGGCAAGATTCTGGTGGTACCTTGGATATTATTGAAAATTAGCAAAAAATTTTTCGTGAAGGTAGTATTTCCTGTTTACAACGCCACTTTGTTTTGAGTATTTATTCGGAGTGAGCAGGGAGGATTCGGTTGATAAACTTGTTTTAATACTCAAACCGACCCTGGGTGGCGTAATAACAAGTGTACCCAGATAGATCGGGTGAAGAAAGGGCGTATTATTATTGGCGAGGGACTCAAAGCATCAAAAGGTAGGCAACGTGGCAAAGGTTCATCGGGCAGGGATCCTTAGTAAAGCGGGATCGTAAACGCAATTTGCAGTAGATCATTCTACAAACGGGAGAGAAGTATGAAACGACCAGTGAAATCGGTACTCAAGAAAATGGCTGCGCTGCCATTGCTTATGCTCGCAGCCTGCGCACCACAGCCATACGACGGTGTCTACGGAACTGTGGACCCGGTGGTTGACACCATTGTCGCAACCAAAATGGATACGGGCTTGATCATCAAACAAGACCTGGGATCCTATTGCCGGGCCGGAGAAGTCTGGGGCGGTCGGTTGCGTGACATGCAAGGTGCGCTTTATGGCGAAAAACAAACGGATGCGGAATTTGCCTCGTTCCTGAGAACGGGTGAATCCCCCAGCACCAATCTGCGTTCGCCCATTGGCCGCTTCTACTTCGGCGTCACCAACGAACTCAAGCAGAAATTTAACTCCTGCTTCACCACGGCTTACGACCGGATGGATGCCGAGAAAGTCCTCGGACAGCACGTCGCCAAGGCGGCTCATGACATCGGTGCGGAAGTGGGTGAAGATTTCGCCCAGTGGCCTTTGGAATTCTTCAAGACCAATGTTCCCAAGTCCGTTGAGTACAATGGCCGCTTTGTCAATTTTGCAAAAGAAATCAACGATCATGCCCTGTTGCAGTTGGAATATTTCAACGAACTGTTGACGGTCGGTTCGCCAGCGGATCGTCAAGCGTTCAAGGTCGGTTTTGTTTGCCATTATAACACGACCATGGTTGATGTCTTCAACAAGCTTGCCGAATTGGGCGTTACCAAGAAATCGGTTAAGCCCGAAGATGGTCTGACCCAAAAGATCAACTGTAGCACCCCCTCCATGGAGAGTGTTGAGTTGGTGTACAATCGCAAGGATGAAGTGGGTAACATGGAGATTCCTGGCCTTGTTTACGCCAACCATCCCTTGTTTGCCAAAGATGCGGATGACCTGGGTTTCCGGGTATTCACCGGAGAAGAACTCTACATGCGCTTCTATCGCCGTGGTCTGTACGAAGCGGGTTTGAGTCTGGGCAAAAAGCTGTATCATGGTCTCATGAACCGCGACGATGGTTTGGATTATCTGCGTAACTTGGCCCTGGCCATCGAAGCCCCGGATGATATGAAGAAATTCTTCAATCCCGGGTTCTTGGAAGCCTTTGATCACAAGGGCAATGTCTATCTTGCCGACATGATGTGTGCCATTGACAAGAGCTCCTGCCCCGTTGTCCCCATGGGTACGCAGAAACCAGCGGCATCCGGCAAAAGTGCCAAGGTAACCCCGCCGGTGGCTCCCAAAGCGGGTGACAAATCGGGACAGGTCGAAGGGACCACCCATGTTTCCAAGAACGGTCAGGGTCCGTGCTACGTGAATGTTGGCGTCTTTTCCAAAGAAGCCAACACCCTGCTGGCCAAGGAACATTTGGAGAAGGCGGATGTCTTCAATGTTCTGATGCGTGAAGTGGCACTCAACGAAGGGAAGGTTGCGACCCAGGTTCGTGTCGGGCCGTTTGCCAGCCGTGAAGATGCCAACAACGTGCGTGCGCGTTTGAGCAAGTCCTACCATGGTGAGTTGGGTAGTACCGCTTGCATGTCTGCGAAGGCTGAGTAATCTTCGGTTTTTACGCCGGGATAGAGACCCTTCTGGAGGTGGTCCAGGGTGATCCCCTCCAGGAGACTCGATCCGGCGGTGATATTTCGGGTGAGGAAAGACAAATCCTTGTACTGGTGTAACCAGGTCTAATAAGATTCCATACAATCGACACCGTGAGTGTTGGCAATTGGAATCTCGGAGAGTAGGGAGAGGTAAATTGAAAAATATGAAAAAAGCTCTGTTAGGGGGGGCACTTGCGATTCTTCTCAGCGCCCCTGCGTATGCCCACGATGTGTGGAGCGGCTATGGCTACGGGTACGGCTACTACGGCGTTGACGCCGTGGGACACGACTCCGATGGTGACCGCATCGATGATGCTGCGGATCATTGCCCGGGGACTTCGCCGCTTTCCACCGTCAACTTCCTCGGTTGCGAAACCGATGGTGACACGGATGGCGTGGCCGACTATCGCGACGACTGTCAATACACCCCCCCAGGGGTCAAGGTTGACACCCGTGGTTGTCGTATCGATCAGGATATCGACGGTGTTGTCGATGCCATGGACAAATGCGCCGATACCTCTTGGGGTGATCGGGTGAGCGGTGATGGTTGCTCATCGCCGGCCAAAGCGGTTCTCTTCTTCAAGAACAACAGTGCCAACATCTCCAAGGAAGATATCAAAAAGCTTGAGGATGTGGCCAAAGAGTTGAAGGCCAATCGTGGCTCTCGGGTAGAGATCCAAGGACATGCCGACAGCAACGCTTCCAGCTCCTACAATGTCTCGTTGGGTGACAGAAGGGCGCAAGCGGCGAAAAAAGTTCTTGTCGGCAAATACAAAGTTGCCCCCAGCCAAGTGGTTATCACCAGCATGGGTGAGCAACGGCCCCGGCACTACAACTACTATTCCGATGGCCGTGCCAAGAATCGTCGTGTCGAGATTCATCTGGTGCGTGACCTTCACAGCGCGGACGGTCCTACCGCGCGTGAATTTGACTCCATCCGCTGATTTTGCGGTTGAAAAATAAGCAGCGTGTCACCTTCATGAGCTTGCGGCGTCGCCGCAGGCTCATTTTTTTTCGGTTTATGCACACACATGGATAACGCCCCCCAACTTGCGCAAATCAAGGAGATCCTGGAACAACTTGAGGGGATGCAGCACCGTTTTCTCCAATGGCGTCAGTCGGATCAGGATGCCATTCTGGCGATACAAAACGATGTGAAGGATCTCTTGCAGCGTGTAGAGCATACGCAAAACAATCAAGCGCATTTCCAAAAACAATGGCAGGAAGAACTGGCCCATCTTCGAGGAAAAGTGGAAACCGCCGGGCAGGGATGCTTCGAATTTCCCGCCGCCCCAGTATCTACGATTGCCGTGACAACATCGCTACCGAAAAAATCTTATTTTCCGGGTTGTCTGGTCCTTCTGCTCTTGTTGACCCTGGTGGTCTTGGGGTTGCAGGAGGGGCAAAAAAAATTTTGGGAACTCTGGGATGCCTTGCCCAATCAAGAGCAAATCGAAGTAACCAGTCAAGCGCACCAGTTGATCATTCACAAAAACCAGGAAAATATTGAAGAGGTCGCCGTTGTCAATGCGGTCCATGTTCCTCTGGATCATCTGCCACCCCATCTGCCCCAGGCGTTCATCGCCATTGAAGACCAGCGGTTTTATGAACATCCTGGTTTGGATCCCATGGGGATGGTATCCAGTTTGGTCCGCGCCCTGTGGCAAGGCCGACGGTTGGGCGGTGGTAGCACGATCAGCCAACAAACGGTTAAAAATTTATTTTTCAGTTCATCGCGCAGTCTACTGCGCAAACTCAAGGAATCGGTACTCTCGTTAAAACTTGAAAATTATTTTACAAAAAAGGAAATTCTACATATCTATTTAAATACTTCCTATTTTGGAGATAACATCTATGGCGTTGAGGCGGCAGCACTGAATTATTTTGGCAAACATGCCTCAGACCTTAACCTGCTAGAATCGGCCCTGCTGGCGGGGGCGGTCAAAGGCCCTAATTATTACAACCCACAAAAACATCCCGAACGCAGCAAAGGGCGCGCCGTTTTGGTATTGGAGAAGATGCTGGAGCAGGGATTCATCACATCCCAGGCCAAGGAAAAGGCTTTGGAAGTGGGTATTGAAAAAGGTCGATTGACGTGGCACCCCATTCAGCATCACTATTTTCGCGATTGGATCATTCCAGAATTGGTGGAAGTTTTAAAAGGATATGAGGGCCGTTTCCGAGTTATGACGACTCTGGATCCCAAGATACAACATGAAGCCAATACCATTTTGGTTGAACAGTTACGCAAAGCCAAGTCGCGTCAAGTGGAACAGGGTGCCATCCTGACTTTGGCCCGAGATGGAGCCGTTTTGGCCATGCAGGGTGGCGTTGATTTTTCCGAAAGCCAATTGAACCGTTGTACCCAATCGATACGGTCACCGGGATCGACGTTAAAAACATTTTTATATTTGACCGCATTGGAAAAGGGGATGACCCAAGAGACAATTTTGGATGATTCTCCGGTAGAAATTGACGAATGGATGCCGAATAATTTTGACAATGAGTATCTGGGGGAAATCTCTCTTGAGCAGGCTTTTATCCAATCCCGGAATACGGTTGCGGTCAAGGTGTTGCAGGAAATTGGGATTGAGGTGTATCAGGAACGGTTGCGTCAATTGGGGTTGGAACGGCAGATGCCAGCCAATTTTACTTTGGCATTGGGAACGGGGGATATGACCATGTTGGAATTGACCACGTTGTATGCGACTTTGGCCAATGAAGGTTTCAAGGTGACCCCTTACGCCATTCGTGGCATTTTGGACATGCAAGGGGAATGGATGTATTGGCGTAAGATTCCCGAACCCAAGCGATTGATCGCAGAAAAACCTATGAAACAAATCAAGGCGTTGTTGGAAAAAGTCGTCCGTTCTGGAACCGGTCGCCGTGCTTTGTTTGGCAAGAGGCCGATTTATGGAAAAACCGGCACGAGTCAGGGGTTTAGGGATGCATGGTTTGTGGGATTTACCAATCGTGTCACCACAACGGTTTGGTTGGGCAATGATGACAATTCTCCCATGGATGCCATTACGGGTGGCAGTTTCCCGGCGGGAATCTGGAAAAAATTCATGGAAAAAATCACCAGCCACTGATTGCGGAGGTTACTAGGTTTTGCATGGATACGGCCCTCGAAGTCCTGATCGTGGACGACAACCCTGTGGAGCGAAAACTGCTGGCTGGTTTGCTGGGAAAAATTCGCCCTTGGAACATTGCCATTACCTCTTGCGCCACGGGATCGGAAGCCGTTTCGTGTGTGTGTGGCAAGATGCCCGATGTTGCTTTTATTGATTTTCGTTTAAAAGGAGAATTTGGCACCGATCTGATTCGCAGACTCAAAGAATCGGGTTGTCGATCGGGTATGATTCTTTTTACGGGCCAGACGGGTGAAACCGCATTGGTTGAAGCCCTCCGTGCCGGTGCCGACGACTACCTGAGTAAAGATGATCTGAGTATCGAGGCCATCAATCGGGTCATCCACAACACCGTGGCCAAGGTTAAAACCAACCGTGCCTTGGATGCCGCCCACCACGCCCTGCAAGAGGCCAAGGAAACCCTGGAAAGGCGCGTCAAGGAACGGACGGTGGAGCTTCAAGCGGCCCAGGAAAAACTCACCGCCATCACTTCGACCGCCCATGATCCCATCATCATGGTTGACCATGATGCGCGAGTCACCTATTGGAATCCCGCTGCACAACGAACCTTTGGCTATTCGGAAGAGGAAATTATTGGAAGGGAAGTCTATTGTCTTCTCCCATCCTCCTCTTTCAAAAGAAAAATCATTAAAACATTTCCCCATTTCCAACAAACCGGGACTGGGGCATTGATCGGCAAGGTCAGTGAATTTGTCGTTAAGAAAAAAGATGGAAGATTTTTATCTGTCGCCGCGTCCATAGCCCGGTTTCGGCATTCCATGGGATGGCACACCATCGTGATCCCCAGGGATATCACCCTCTACCGCCGCAATGAGTTGTTCTTGCGTCGTGCCAAAGAAGAAGCGGAACGATCCACCCGTCTCAAGGATCGGTTTGTATCCCTGGTGGCGCATGATTTACGCGGTCCGTTCACGACGATCCTCGGCTTCTTGGAGTTGATGGAAAAAGACAAAGGAAACCCTCTCAGTGATAAACAAAGGGGGTTTTTGCGTTGGGTTGTCGATAGCTGTCAAAAAATGCTACGTATGATTGATGAGTTATTGAACATCAGCCGCTTTAAAACAGGCAAGATTTCTATTGAACCGGTCTTTATCAATATACGTTTTATGGTTGAAAGGGTCTTTTCCAATTTATCGCCATTGGCGACGAAAAAGGGGATCACTTTGGTCAATGATGTGACCGAAACGGCCCGTTTTTTTGCAGACCCCAACCTGATTGGGGAGGTAGTACAAAATCTGGTTTCCAACGCTGTAAAATTTTCTTCGCGTGGCGGAACCATCACTTTGTACAACCCGGAGAATCAACCCAATGCCTTGGCTGTCAAGGATACGGGGGTTGGTATTACTTCAGAACAGATTGGCAAGTTGTTCAAACTGGAAGAAAAGACATCGACCATTGGCACTGCGGGAGAATCAGGGACCGGATTTGGTTTGCCCTTTAGCATGGATATTGTCAAAGCCCATGGTGGTTCGTTACATGTGGAATCCAGTCCAGGGCAAGGAAGTGTTTTTCTCGTTGTTTTGCCCGAAGTCATTCCCCGAATTTTGGTTGTAGACGACGATCCCGATTCCAGAACTTTGTTTGAACACTATTTCACCAAGGAGGGGGTACAACTGGACATCAGCGACGCTGGAGAGAGGGGGTTGGCATTGCTCAACGTCAACCGTTATCACTTAGTCATTTGTGACATTCAAATGCCGGGGATGAATGGCTTTGAGTTTTTAGGAAAAATGAAGGCGGACCCCAAACTCAGGTCCATTCCAACCATTTTGATCACCTCGGATGAGAACATAGCAACCCGGCAGAAGGCTTTTCAGATGGGAGCCTATGATTTTATCACCAAACCCATGGCTTCCCAGGATTTGTTGCCGCGCTTACGTCGCTTTTTGGGGGTGTAGCGGTCTCCCACCAGAAAATTATTGAAAGAAAAAAGGGGTCTGGGGGATTGCCCCCAGGGTTTTGATTTTGATTTTGCCTTTTACGCGCCCTTTATCCCGAAGCATTTTTCCCGTGCCTTTTCTTTTAAAGGGAAAAATGCGCAGGCGCGCGCCTTGGTTTGCCTTCTTTCGCGGTTTTTGCGAAAGAAGGCAAACACACTGCACTGTTGAAGGTGCTAAAACATGGCATTATGCGTGATGTTTTTCGCAAAAACCGCGAAAAACATCACGCTAAGGCGTGCGCCCTGCGCATTTTTTTCGCATAAACCAAAAGCGCGAAAAAAATGCTTCGGGAGAAGGGGCGCATGAAAAGCAAAAGCAAAGTCAAAACCCTGGGGGCAATCCCCCAGACCCCTTTTTTCTTTTAATAATTGATCATTTTCAGGCATTTGTACGTGCCAATTTCAAATGCAATTGCCCTGCACTCGAAACTTTTTTAAGCATGTTTGCGCCGGAATACCCTTTTTCCAAACTCCAGAAGATCATCCACATACCCATAAATCACCGGAATCACCAACAGCGATAAAAATGTCGAGGTAATCAAACCACCAATCACCACAATCGCCATCGGAGAACGAAAACTGGGTTCCGCCCCAAGACCCAAAGCGACCGGCAACATCCCCGCCCCCATGGCAATCGTCGTCATCACAATCGGACGTGCCCGCTTGTTGCACGCATCCAACATCGCCTCCCGACGCAAAAGCCCCCGATCCCGTCGCGCCGATACCGCATACTCCACCAACAAAATCGAGTTCTTCGTCACAATCCCCATCAACATAAGAATCCCAATCACCGCCGGCATCGAAAACGAGTTGTGCGTGATCAATAACGAGATGAACGCCCCCCCCAATGATAATGGCAACGCCGCCAAAATCGTGATGGGTTGCAAAAAATCATGAAACAACAAGACCAATACAATATAAATACACAACACCCCCATGGCCATCGCCCCGGCAAAACTGGCAAATAATTCCTTCATCCGTTGTGCCTCCCCATCCGGCGGTCGATGCACCCCCGATGGCAGATTCTTCATGGACGGCAAATTCAACACATCGTTCAAAACCTCCCCAAGTGCCCGCTGCCCCAGTTCAATGTCAATGGTGGTGCGCCGCATCCGGTCAAACCGATCAATCTGCGTCGCCCCACTCTGCATTTCCACCGTGGCAACCGCCTCCAAAGAGACCACACCGTTGCGTGACGCAATAGGAACTTGCCGTATCGCATCCAAATCATGCCGCACCCCAGGGGCCAACCGGACCCGAATGGGTACCTGCCGTTCGGGAAGATTGAGCTTGGCCAACTGCACCTTGAAATCACCCGCTGTCGCCACCCGTACCGCCTGGGAAATCGTCTCCCCGGACACCCCAAGATCCGCCGCCTTGGCAAAATCGGGAAGAATGTGAATCTCGGGACGGTCCAACGCCGCATTGGAACGGACATTGCCAATCCCCTGCAACGTCCGCGATTCCCTGGCCGTCGCATCCACAACCCTAGCCAAAGCCTCTGCATCATTGCTGGCCAACACCAACGTCAACTTGACCCCCGCCCCGTGGGAAGAAATAGAGACCCGTAATCCCGGAATACGTTGCAATCGGTGGCGCAACTCCTCTTCAACCTGCGGCTGAGTTTTATCCCGCTCCCTCCGATCCATCAACACCACAATCAACGTCGCTTTGCGCACGTCACCACTGGACCCCCCACCCAACGGTCCCCCTTCACTATTCGCCGCCGCCCCCACCGTCCCATAAACACGAACCACCTCAGGAATTTCCTTGATGATGGCAGAAGCCTGTTGCGATGCCTTCAAGGTATCGTCAAGAGAAGATCCCGGCGGCAATTCCAGATTGACCAAGGTTTGACTGCGATCCGCCGCCGGGACAAACCCAGAAGGGAGCAAAGGAGCCAAAGACAAGGAACCGGCAAAAAACAACAAAGCCGCCAACATGGTCAGACGTGGATGATTCAAACACCCGGTGACCCAGCGCATATAAACCCTTTGCCAACCACTCTGTTGATGCTCCCGACTGTCGGGACGCAACAGATAGGCCGCCATCATCGGGGTCAACAACCGGGCAACCACCAGCGAGGCAATGATGGCCGCAACCGCCGTCATCCCAAAGGGGCGAAAAAACATCCCCGGAATGCCACCCATAAAAGCGGTCGGCAAAAACACCGCCACCAGCGTCAAAGTCGTCGCAACAACCGCCATGCCAATTTCATCGGCAGCCTCCATGGCCGCCTGATAGGGAGGCTTGCCCATTTTCAGATGGCGCACAATGTTTTCCACCTCCACAATGGCGTCATCCACCAAAATACCCACCACCAAGGCCAAGGCCAGAAGGGTCAAGGTATCCAGGCTGAAAAGAGACATCTTCATAAAGAAAAACGCAGGGATGATAGACAATGGCAACGCCGCCGCCGAAATCAAGGTCGCCCGGCTGTCACGCAAAAACCACCACACCACCAAAAGGGCCAAAGCGGCCCCTTCATAGAGCAATTCCATGGACCCCTTATAGTTGTCCAAGGCCGGGGCAAACGTATTATAAGCCTCTTCAATCGTCACCTGGGGATGGCTTTCAGAAAATTCCTGGACCTTGCGCCGTACCTCCTGGGCGACCGAAACCTCGCTCCACCCCTTAGAACGGGTCAATTCAAACCCCACCACCCGTTCACCATCGATCAGAGCGATGCTGCTAGGTTCCGCCCGTCCATCGGTGATGGTGGCGATATCTCCCAAACGGACCGTGCGGCCACCCGCCAAAGGGAGGTCCAAAAATTCAAGATCCGCCAAGGATTCCGGGGCGGCCAGGGTCCGTATGGTCTGCACCTCACCGGCAATATCGCCCCGCCCTCCCGGAGAATCTTTACGGACTTGCCGCAACAGGCGAGAAACATCCCCGGCGGTGATATTCAACGAACGCATTTTGACCGGATCCAAATCCACCTGGATTTCCCGGTCTATCCCCCCCATCCGGGCAAACTTGCCCACCCCATGAACCGCCAGGAGCGTTTTGGCAATATCGTTATCCACCAACCAGGATAGTTCCCCCTCATCCATCACCTGGGAACGGGCAACGAACGCGATCATCACCCCTCCCGTGGTGGTCTTTTTGGAGATCATCGGTGTCGTCAAATCCTGGGGAAGGTCGCTGCGGATGGCATCCACGGCATTGCGCACCTCGCTGAGGGCCACTTCGGCATTTTTATCGATGGCAAACTCAACGATAATGCTGACCGTACTGTCGGTGAGGGTGGTACGGATATGATCCACTCCCCCCAAAGAGGCCACCGCATCTTCGATCTTGCGTGCCACCTCGGTTTCCAACTGCGGGGGTGCCGCCCCCTCAAGGCTGGCCGTGACGCTGATAGAAGGGACTTCAATATCGGGAAAGTTTTGTATCCCCAATGATTGAAAAGCACTCAGACCCAGCAGTGTCAGCAGGATGAATAATAAAATAGCCGGAACCGGATGGCGGATAGATAATGAAGAAAAATTCACGGGGTCACCTCAGTCACCAAAACCTTGTCGCCATCCTTCAGGAAAGCCCCCCCCGTAGCCACCACGGTGGCCTCCGGGACAATGCCCGACAAGATGGCAATACGATCCCCCTGACGTTGGGAAGTAACAACCTTGTGCCGTTGGACATGATCCTTCCCCGACATCGTAAACACGTAGGAAAAACCATCGCTGAACACAATCGCCGACTGCGGCAGAGCCATGACCTTTTCATGACCCAAAAAAATCTCCCCCTGGGCAAACATTCCCGCCTGTAACCTGGGATCCTTGGGCAGGTCAAAATAAACCAACCCTTTACGGGTATTGGCATCCTGCGTTGGGGCCATTTGACGCATGGTCGCCTGAATATTCTGGCCATTGGACAAGGTTAACCGGGCCTCCTGCCCCGGTTTGATGCGGATCAACTGCGATGCGGTCAATTCGGCACGCCACTCCAGGCGGGCCTGCCGTAGCAGACGAAACAGTTCACTGCCCACCTGCACCACCGCGCCCAACGTGGCGGTACGGGTCGAGATAATGCCATCATCGGCGGCCACAATACGGGTTTGGCGCAAACGAACCTCTTCCAAAGCAAGTGCCGCCTGGGCTGCCGCCAAATCGGCCTTGGCCGACTCTTCCGCCATCAAATATTGGGTAATCTGCTGATCCGACAACGCCCCAGATCCTTTCACCGAACGGGCACGATCACCGTTCGCCTTGGCCAAGGACAATCCCGCCTTGGCCTTTCCCACATTGGCCCGTTGCAAAGCCAAGGTCGCCGTGACCGTCGCATCGGACAAACGGACCAGTTCATCCCCCTTCTTCACCACACTCCCCACGTCCACCGGCAAGGAGACAATCGCCAGACCGCCGATCTCCGAAGCGACCACCGCCTCCTGCCAGGGGAAAATCCCCCCCGATGTCATCATGGTTTGAGGCCAATTCTCTTGTTGCGGATGAATCACCGTCACACTCAATACCGCCTTTTCCTCTTTAACCGGAGGGGCAGCATCCGCCACGGATACCAGCAAACCACACATCGCCAGAGGCAATACCAACATGATTATAATTTTCAATATTTTCATCACATGGCCCCTTCATGTGTATTCGATGCCGTATCCTGGTGCCAACCACCACCCAATGCCTTATACAAGGTGATCCATTGTTGCACCTCCATCCGCTCCAATTGGATCACCGCCCGTTGTGCCGTGATATGTTTCCGCCGGGCCTCCTCCAAAGCCAGAAGGCTGAGTCCCCCTTTGCGCCAGTTTTCCTCACTGGCGGCAAAATAAGCGGCATACCCCGAAGCCGCCTTGCGGGCATCCTCGGTGCGATTGACAGTCCCCGTCAGGTTGACCATGGCACTTTCCACCTCACGTATCGCGTTTTGCACCGCCAAGCGATAACTGGCCAAAGCGATCTGCCGACGTCCCTCCGCCGAGCGGAGCGTGGCATCACGGACACCACCATCCCAGACCGGCAGTGTTAGCGCAGGGCCAAAGCTCCAGGGCTGGTTATCCACGTTGGCACTGCCAAGCTTGATGATACCGATCCCCACACTCCCTAACAGGGAAAATCTGGGATACCAAGCCCCCTTTGCGACCCCAACAGCGGCATTGGCCGCCACCAGTTCCTCCTCGGCACTGGCCAGATCGGGACGTTGCGCAAGCAGTTTCGCCGGTACGGCTGTCACCACAAATCGGGCAATCTTAGGCCATTGGGATCCACCTGACTCCAAATCATGACGTACCCTCCCCTCTTCCAATCCGCTCAAGGCCACCAACCCTTTGATCACCAAATCACAAGAAGCCTGTTGCAAGGTCCGTTGCGAGCGGGTTTCGGCCACCCCCGCACGGGCCAACGCCCCATCGCTTGGGGCCGACAGACCCGCCTGAACCGAGGATTCGGTCATTTTTTCCGTTTTTTCACGCGATGACAGTTCCGCGTCCAAACTTTCCCGGAGTCGGATGCATCCGCGCCATTCGGTGGTCAGGGTCGCCACTTCCGCCGCCAGAGAAACCCGCAATCCATACCAATCGGCCTGTCGTGCCGCCACCTTGGCCTGGGCCTCTTCGGTCGCCCTCTTGACCCGGCCAAACAGATCCAGTTCCCAAACCGCATCCACGGCGGTCCCCAGCGTTGTTTTTTCCACATCCGCCGGATAACGATGATTCCCACTGCGGCTGGCTTTGCCCGCCGCATCCACCTTGCCCAGTGCCCCGGCTTGTTGCATCGTCACATTGGCCCTGGCCACCTCAATGGCCGCCAATGCCCCTTCCAGGCTGGGATGGTGATCCAAAGTGGCACGGATCAGAACGGTCAGGGCCTCATCATCAAACCGCCCCCACCAATCGGTCAGGTTGTCCTGAGAGCCACCGTGGGGCAAAGCGGCCTGCCAATCCAGCGTAGGGAGAACCTCCTTGGGGCGCACATAATCGGTTCCCACGACCAGACACCCCGCCAATCCGGCGGAGAGCGACAGCATCATGACTATAATCAACCGAGCGGGAGAAACCATGGTGTGGTAATCCATTGACGAAAGCAATACAGATCATTTATCTTTCAAGATAGATACTTTTATGGGATAGTATGGGCTTTTCGTTTCCGACGCAAGCAATATTTTCACAAACATTCACTGGGAGCCAGCATGGATTCAGCACTTTTGGAGATCATCGATCAACATCGACACCATTGGCCAACCTCCTTCGATGCCGACCTAACCCCTTTTTTTCACACACTCCATCGCGCCCATGGCGATCTCCTGGGGGCCGCTTTCAAAGTCGTCGGACACCATGATCTCAGCCCGGCAGAATTTGATGTATTGGCCAGCCTGCGCCGTTCCCCACCCCCGCATGAACTGACACCCTCGCAATTGCAACAAGCTTTGGTGATCACATCGGGAGGATTGACAAAAATATTGCACCAACTCGAAGTACGCGGTCTCATCACCCGGTCTACCGCCAGCAATGACCGCCGTGTCAAGCCGGTCCGTCTGACAGACCATGCCTTCCCCCTCGTTGAACAGGCTTTACAGGCGATACTCCAACATGTGGGGTGTTGGATCAAAGAAACCTTGTCGGCGCAAGAGATTCAACAAGTCACCCAAACCCTTGCCAAACTAACGCTGGTTCACCCCCTGGCCACGTTCAAGAAATAAAATTAAGTTCTTGATTTTTACCGTCAGGTCCGCCATTCATGGAAGGGTATGCGGGGGCGTTGTGGCCCTTGGAACAAGAAAGAATCCGGGGAATACAAAACTTTAGATCCGGCGATCCTATGAGCAAAGTCCTTGTTGGCTGCCAACACTGTCGGGCCAAGTTTAAAATCGAATCCAAAAACATCCCTGAGTTGGGTGCCAGATCGGTTTGCCCCAATTGCAATGCCCATTTTACCATGTGGCATCCCGATGCCTATTACCTAGAACGTTTTCCACGGGAATACGCCGTCTATATTCTGGCACGGAAGATTCAGGGTCATGTCCCTGAGATACGCCATGAGATCAAGCGGATCCAGGTGTTGGAACAATGGCTTAAGGATCGTCAGGCTTCCATCCTCCAGGCCCCCGATACCCTGCTTGAGACGTACTGCGCCGAGATTCAAGGGCAACTCGGCACCGAAGAAGCGGCAGAGACCCAAACCACCCTCCGTCATTTTTTTGAAATTCTTGCCCGCGAGGGATTGCGCACCGGCCATCCTTGCATCACCCCTCAGGATCCCCCCCTAGCCGGGCAACTTGAACGGGTGGTGGAGTCCGAACCGACCGTCCCTAGCCCCGCCAAGGGAAGCGATGGGACCAGCGATAAAAACAAACGGCTCATGATGATTGTGTTGGTGATTCTTGCCTCCGCGAGCGTTTTTTTCTTTTACAAACAAAAGGCGAAGGAAGACTTATTGCTTCAGGAAATCAGCGCGATGCAAACCCTGCACAATGAGCAGCTTAAAATGGGCCAATCCGGTACAAAAAAGATCGGATCGGTCGATGATATCCTACGACTGGCCGAAGAGGCAGACATTCAAGCGGCAGAAAGGCGTCGTCAGGCCATCGAAAAAACCCAGGCAGACCTGCTCCAGGCCAGCAATCGGAAAGAGCAACAACGCCGTCGGGAATTGACTGCGGAGGCGGATCAGACCATTGCGCAGATCCTGGAACAAGCCCATCTTTTGGCCGAGGCCCGCCAGAAAAAAGAGTTGGAAACCCAGCATCAAGCCCAACGAGAAGCCGAGGCCATCAAGGACAAGCAACGGGCGGCACTCCTGGCACTGGAAGCCAAACGCAAGCGGTGTACCGGTAATTGCGAAAATGGCTATGGCGTGACAACCTATGAAAATGGTGACCGCTATGAAGGGCAATGGAAAAATGGGCAACGTTGGGGCCAGGGAACCCTGATTGAAGCGAACAAGGATCGTTGGACCGGGCAATGGCAGGCAGATAAACGGGTCGGCGTCGGACAACGCCACCTCGCCTTTGCCGATTATAAGGCGCAGGAGGCGGCGCGCTTGGCCAAATTGCAGGAGGCACGACAAAAAGCCCTGGCGCAAAAACGTCTGAACGATGAGGTACAACAAAAGCAGGCTCAAGAACAGGCCAGTCTGAAAGAGATGATTGCCAAGGGGATGACCGGCTGCGTCCAGGGCAATTGTGATAACGGCCAAGGCTCCTACATTTTTCCCGGTGGTGATTATTATTATGGTGGATGGAAGAATGGGGTGAAGAACGGTTTTGGCGGTTATATCTTCGCCAAAGGTGGCAGCTATGTCGGCGATTGGGTCGATGACCAAAAGCAGGGACAGGGGACTTACACTTTTAAAAGTGGCCAAAAGTACGTGGGGGGATGGTTGCAAGACAAAAAACACGGCCCTGCGGTCATCGTGTTTACCGATGGACAAAAGATCCGTTCCCAATGGAACATGGGTGAGCAGGTCCAATGAGCATCCATGGCACCGGGAAAGTCATGAATAGGGGAGTCTGGGCAATGCGTTACAAATCGCCTCCTTTTTGGCAAAGGGTGTTGCTGTTGATCATCCTGGGTTGGTCCCCGTGGGTCTGGGGTGCTGGCGTTGATGGTAAAAAGCCAGAGCCATTGATCATGGGTGCCGGCAATGTTTCAGGTCTTTATTTTCCCACGGTGGGGGCGATTTGCCGTGATCTCAACCAATTTTCCAAAAAATCGGCGACCAACACCCTGCACTGTGCGGTAGAACCTTCCGATGGTTCCGTTGATAATATTCAACTGCTGGGGGATGGTGCCATTCAGTTTGGCATGGCGCAATCGGATGTTATCGCCAATGCTTGGCAGGGGCTACCTCCCTTTGGTGCCAAACACGGGAAATTGCGTTCTCTGGTCAGTCTGTTCAGTGAAACGTTGACGATCATGGTCCGCGCCGACTCAGGCTCCAAAGAATGGGAAGACCTCCAGGGGAAAACGATCAGCATTGGAAAAAAAGATTCCGAAACCAGACAAACGGCCATCGCATTATTCAAAGAGTGTGACCTTGCCCCCAAACGATTGGACGAAGAGAAAGAATTGAGTCCTGACGGTGCCCTGGCGGCGTTAGGCAACAAGGAAATTGACGCCTTCGTTCTGGTTTCCGGTCATCCCAACGAAACCCTATGGAACGCAGTGACCACCGCCAAGGGACGGATTTTACATGTCCCGGAAGCGTGTTTAGAGCGCGTCACCAGAAAATATCCTCATTATGTCAAAACAAGTATCCCTGGAGGGATCTATCCCGGTCTCTCCGAAGAGATTCCGGCTTTAGGGGTAAAAGCCACGCTGTTGACCACGACCGACATGGATGAGGAAACGGCCTATCAAGTGACACGGGTGATTATAGAAAAGGTCTATCGTTTCAAACGGTTGGATCCTGATTTTGTGATTCCTGATCCCAGGTCTTTGTTTGAGGGGTTGGTTGCCCCGTTGCATCTTGGGGCCTTTAAATATTTTCAGGAAATGCGCGTGATCGAGGTCAAGTCGGGTCGTCCCGATCCGGCATCGCAGATGAAAGCGGTCCCGACGTTGGAAGGGGAACCGACTTCCCACTGGAAGTTGGAATATAAGGCACCACTCCACTTGGCACAATTGGGTGTGAACACCATCCGGGATGATGATCCGATCACCGGCGTTTCCTCCATACAACCTTTTGCGGCGGGAACGACTCCGGGTGGAACGGGGTATTGGATCGTATCCAATACCGACATCACTGGAAAAGGATCGGAGGAACCGGGGCAGTCGGTTGACCCGGTTCCGGTTGGCCTGGAGAACAGGTAGGAAAGTTCCATGTCAGGAGAGAGGAAAACCGAGATGGCGACGATCACCATGGAAATTCCTGGAGATATGTTATCTGCTCTTCGGAAATCACCGGATGAATTCATGCAGGAATTGCGGTTAGCGGCAGCGATCCAATGGTATGCCCAGGGATGGATTACCCAGTCCAAGGCGGCTGAGTTCGTTTCCGTCAGTCGTGCCGAATTTCTTGACGAGTTGTATCGGAGGCGGATTCCTGCCGTGCAGGTTACGGAGAGAGAATTGAGAGAGGAAGTCTTTGGTGGATGACCGCTTGGTGGTGAACGCCTCACCGCTTATTTTTCTGGGGCGTGTGGAGCATCTTTGGTTGCTGGAAAAGATGTCGCGCCAGATTATGGTTCCGCAATCCGTGTGTCTGGAAATCGCTGCGGGACAGCGGAGAGATCGTTCTTGTAAAAAAACACTTGGATGGACAGAGCGTTATCGAACTGAAGATACGCCTCTGCCAGCCAGCGTGGCGGGATGGGGCTTGGGAGCTGGTGAGTCCCAGGTCGTCGCAACGGCACTCCTTCACGGTGGAAAGGCCTTGCTGGATGATCGGATGGGACGCCGGTGCGCCGAAGCACAAGGATTGTCGGTGATTGGCACCCTGGGTATCGTGCTGCTGGCGAAACGACTTCATATGATCCCATCGGCACGAACGTTGCTGGAGACCTTGCGCCACCAGGGACTGTTTTTGGACGACCGATTACTCGAAGGGATGCTGATTAAACTTGGAGAGTAGGTTTCTGCTGACTTAAATATAACCTTTATTATAATTATCGTTATTTGGCGCAACGACTATTTACCGCGCATACAGCACTTTTCCTTCCCTCAAGGCTTGGTAGACCAGATGGCAGGTTGCGCTCCGAAATCGCTCAATTTCCTCCCGGCTGTAGACCAGAATATCTGTCGCCACGGGAAAACGGACCATAGCCCTTTCCAGACGCGCCATCTCCCGGTAACGGCTGCGCTCAGGACCGAAGGGGGCGGATTCCACCACCAGCAGGTCGAAATCAGAATCGGTTCGCGCCTCGCCCCGGGCATGAGAACCGAAGAGGATCACCTGCTCAGGATCCGCCACTTCGACGATGATTCGTATGGCCTCCGTCAGCAATTTTTGGGTCACATCGGTCATTTTCCCCTTCTCCCGCACCGCTGGCCGACACCAACCGCAACACATCCACCCCCTGAATGATCTTGGCCTCGATAGCGGCCAGTTTGTTCAAGGTCTCCCGATCATTGCTGTGTACCACCCGGGCCAATTCGTCATATGTAACTCTACCAAGTTTAACGTTATGTCCTGGAGTTATCTTAAGAATTCTCTACAAATATTTCTACTCATTTTTTTCGCAATCATCCGATAAAGGGCAAAGACCACATTTCCGATCAGTTTTCCCACAAAATTCTCTGCCAATGTGCCAACATGCTGCATCGAAGTCGGCAGGAGATTTGAGTTTAAAAGAACCAATTTCATCTGCGGTAACGGATATTTTTGCGCTCGATGTTATTCCACATCTGTATAGCACTCTGCACAAATGAATGTCAGGCTTTATTGATAACATGTGTTTATTCTTCTTCCCGCCAGCAACCCCAAATTTTCTAACGAGAATAAACTGGGCCATTTTTGCAAGAGCATCGCCGATTCCGTCAAATTCTTTGAATCTTTCGTATATCAGAAAACATTCTTCTGGAGAGGCATCCCAAATCAGTCTTGGGTCACTGTTATATTCATCAGAAATTTTCTTTGCAGCCGATCGCAACCATTTCGGGAATTTGTTTGTCTGGAAATTAACAGCATATGACTTGTTATCGAAACCGGTTTTCGTGATTTTTTTAATCTCGCGTTCTTTTGCGGACGAAATATTTTTCCAAAATGTTTTTCCTGGTTGAAAATGGTTCTCACGAAGATGACGCCCCCCCTCCCAAGCTCTTTCGGCAACCTGCCCTTGGTCTAACATAACCCCCAGAAAAAAAGCATCAGCCTTCTTCTTTGTCATTTTTTCTGGTGAAGAAGCCCAAACAAGGGTGTCATCGTTCTTTGCGAGCTTCTTATAGTGTTGATATACGATCTCAATTAATTTATCGCGTCTACGTTTGGTCACCATATGTTTTAAGTCTCCTGCACCAAAGTGGGATATTGTGGCCCCAGAGTACATCAAAAAATCTTATCCACGCAACCCTTTGCTATGGTAATCAAGCTGCAAATCGCAAGATTTCAATCTCGGCACCGTTTTCCCTGGCTTGTTGGGCACGCGCCAGCACTTGTTCCGTCACTTTGTCAGAGAGATAATATTCGCCGCAGTTATCACAAATATCGGCTGGTACGGCTTTGATGAGAACCGTAGTTCCTTCTCTTTCCAGAGTAACCGTGGTTTCACCGGGTTGCGTTTCGCCATTTCGGCAGAAAATGCATTTCATGTTTGCCTCCGCGAACGAAAATCCAGGTTCCAAATTTTTTTATCTGGAACGTAGGCTGTGATCACATGGCATCGCCTACTCAAAGGGTCGAACGAAAGGACAACATGCACAGGCCGACCCTTCGGAAAACCCAACAACAAACGACTCGGAAAGGGCTGATCGTCTGGGTAATCCTTGACCATTTCCCCAGATTCAATGGTAAAAACAACCTCCTCAGGTACTAGGCCCCTCTCGAACATCCTTTGAACCGCATGCCTGGTAAAGATAATCTTCCCGCAAACAATATCATCCACATGGATGGGATCCTGTTTTATATCTAAATTTCGCCCCACAACCGTCCCAAGAAAAGAAAATTACCGGCGCAACCAGTTTCAATACCCATCCATCTTTCATAAACTGACTGACCTCCAAGCAGCAAGACAACATCAATTTTACCATGAAAGATGTTAACCTTCCAAGTCGTGACTCTCAAGCCACAGGCGTTCCGGGACAATACGGATAACCCCCGTCTCTGGTAGCAGACCAATGAGGTCATCAATCGTGTGCCCCAGATGCTCTTCCCCAATCATGAAGAGGGCAGGATCGCCTTGAAGATTGGTTTCCATCACAAAGTTTTTCATTGCTTGAATCCTCGTCGCATGGGAGGGTCGGTCTGGGTGGGTGCTGCATCGCCATCGAGCCTGTAAGCAAGAAGAGAACCAGAAGAAAAATTATAACGAGACCGTGACCCCTTCGGCGGCCAGATAACAGGCTGGACCCAGAGCAGCGACGTTTTTGCGGTCCAGGGCCTCCTGGAAAACCCGCTCCAGATCATCGTCGGAACGGATCGGTTCATGGTGGGTAAAGTAGACCGTTTTGATACCCGCCGCCCTGGCCATGTCGATATTGGCATCGAACGTGGAATGACCCCACCCTTTTTTTTGCGGATAATCTTGAATGGTGTAGGATGTATCGGCGACAAGAATATCGACACCACGGATAAAGTCGATGATCGCTTTATTCTTCTCGTTGACATAATGCCGGTATTCCGCCCACTCCTCATCTTCGGGGGCATAGATATTGTAGAGCTGTTCATGGTCACCGGTAAAGAAAATGCTTTTGCCATCGCACGCAACCCGGTAACCAAAATTAAGGACCGGATGGTTCATCAAAATATTGCTGACGGTCACCGATCCCACCGGCACGGTTTGCCGTTCTTTGAGCGTCGTATAGCGTAGCGTTGCCTTTAATTCCGCCTCCCGAACGGGGAAGTAGCAGTATTCCATTTGCCGGGCCAGGATTTGACGAATATTTTTTTGATCGACGGGATCAAATGCACCATAAATATGAATGGAATTGCCGGGAATAAAGGCGGGGATAAAAAATGGCAATCCCTGGATATGGTCCCAATGGGTATGCGTAATAAACAAATGCGCCGTGACAGGCAGTTCGCCAAAAAGGGTCAGTGCCAGTTGATACAGGCCAGTACCGGCATCAAGAATGATCAATTCGTTGCGATTTCCTCGAATTTCCAAACAGGTGGTGTTACCACCATACCGCAATGTTTTTGGACCTGGGACCGGAATGGATCCACGCACGCCGCGAAAAATCAGTTTCATGGTTTCTGCATGGACGGGGTCATGGAACCATCCTCCTGAATGGTGGTCAACAGCAGCGCATGATCGATTTCATCGGCGATCAAACCCAAAGATGCGGTCAGGGAATCCAAATCCTTCCCAAAACGGTCTACCATATCGGCGGGGAGAGAAAGATCACGTCGGATCATGCGGGCATGAACAGGATCCATTTTTTTGGCGATCAGATTGGCGGCAAACACACAATCGAGCAAGGGGGAGGATGCACAAAACGCAGCGTCATGATGCCCAGCCATGCTCTGAATGATCAATTCCGGCAATCCCCATTTGCGCCCAAGCAACTCACCGACAGCCGTATGGGTTGTGGAAACCGTTTTTTTCTCCAAATCGGTAAAGGGTGTCGCCAAGGTCGCCTCCCGTTTCAGCAAGGGTCCATAGTCATCGGGGAATAGTTTAAACAAAGCCAGTTTGCCAAAATCATGGAGCAGACCCGCCACGTAACAGTCGGTCGCCTGGGCTTGGGAAAATCCAAGATTTCGGGCCAGTTTTCTGGCAATGATGGCAACCGCCAAGCTGTGCCGTAATATATCGGTGAGCGAATGGGGCGTTTCGCTGATGGAGAGCAGTTCCATGGGGACAATGCCCAACGCTAGGTTTTTCATGGTGTTGATCCCCAAAAAAACCACCGCCTCCTTGATGGAGGTAATTTTCTTCGCTAGGCCAAAATATTCCGAATTGACCAATTTCAACAGGTGCATGGTCAAAATGGGATCCCGATCGATAACACGAACCACCTCCTTGGGTGGACAATTGATGTCATTGGTCAGTTGCAGGAGGGCATAACCGCTGTGGGGAAAAGCGGGCATGGTCGCCATCAATGAAAAAAGCTGTGTTTCGGAATAGGCCATGATGTTCTGGAATCGTCTCAATCTTGTTGTTCAAAAATGTCCCCCATCACTGTACAGACATTCCACGTAAGAATGAATCCTCAAATGCTTTTTCGCCGCAAAAAAAAGGGCCGACGTTGGCGATCCTGAATCTTTTGGTGCTATTCCTGGCCCTGAAATGCGATAATACCTTGAAAAGTCCTGATAAGATTCTTATTGTCTGAACGGAGGAGGGAGCAGCCTTGGTCTGGCATATCGCCGACAGGCCGCCCCAATTCCCGGCTTGAACCGTTTTTCTACCCTTCTTGATCGAGGTGCTTGGATGTTTGATCTGATCCGTGATGCTCACGCACAAGCCGGTACCACCGGAACACAGGCTGCCATCGGCAACGTTATTTTTATGGTGTTGTTGTTCGCCATTTTTTATTTTTTACTGATCCGGCCCCAGCAAAAACAACAAAAAACCCACAAAGAAATGATCAAAAACCTGCAACGCGGCGATTCTGTCCAGACGGCAGGCGGTTTGCTTGGCAAAGTCCATCGCGTCGAAGACGACACCATTCTGGTGGAACTGGGCGAGGTGGAAGTCAATGACAAAGCCTTTCGTCCCATCCGGGTCAAAGTGCGCCGAGACACGATCGCTCTGGTAACAGCCAAAGCAAGTGGCACGCCAACAGAGGATGCCAAGGATAAAAAATAAACAACTCCCACCATCCACAAACTTTGGTTGACGCAAAATGAAGCAGCTTCCCTGGTGGAAACCGGCGGTCGTGTTCTTGGCCACCCTGATCTCTCTTCTATACTCGGCACCCACCCTCCTGGGGGGGGTACCGTCCTGGTGGCCATCGTGGCTGCCGGACCAAGTTATCGCCCGCGGATTGGATCTTCAGGGTGGGTTATACCTCCTCTTGCATGTGGAAACCGATAAGGCGGTGGAACAAGCGGCGGAAAATATGGTGGACGAGGTGCGTGGGATCATGCGCAAGGAAAAACTACGCTACCGGGGGGTGGAACGTTCCGGCTTCGATGGTGTGATCATCCGGCTTTCCCAGGCCTCCGATACCGAGGCGGTACGCAAGGCCATCGCCGCAGAAATGTCCAGTGCCCATTTTTCTGAACAAGCCGATGATTTGACCCTGCATTTGGCCATTTCCGAGACCGAACAGACCGCCATTCGCACCTTTGCCGTGGAACAATCTATTCAAACCATCCGCTCACGGATCGATCAATTTGGTGTCACCGAACCGACCATCCAAAAACAGGGTGGGGAACGCATTCTGGTGCAACTTCCGGGATTGAAGGATCCCGCCCGCGCTAAAGCCCTGATCGGACGCACCGCCCGGCTGGAATTTAAAATGGTCGATGAGAAGGGCGACTTGGCCGCCGCCATCGGAGGACGCATCCCCGCCGGCAATCTTCTGCTCTATGGCGGAGAGCGCGATAAAACCACGGGAAAAACAGCCCGCCAGCCCTATCTCCTGGTAAAACGGACGGTTCTCTCCGGTGATCTGCTCACCGATGCCCGGGTCAATTTTGATACCCAGTTTAACGAACCCTATGTCTCCATCAATTTCAATAACCAGGGGGCACGAAAATTTAGCCAGTTGACGGCGGAACATGTGGGGGAACGGATGGCCATCGTCCTGGACAACACCGTCTATTCCGCCCCCGTGATTCGTGAACGGATCGATGGTGGCCGTGCCCAAATCAGCGGCAGTTTCACCACCGAGGAGGCCCATGATTTGGCCATCATCCTCCGGGCCGGCGCATTGCCAGCACCCGTCACCGTCATGGAAGAACGTACCGTCGGTCCCGCCCTGGGCCGAGACTCCATCAATCAAGGGTTAACCTCAACCTTGATCGGTGCCCTGCTGGTGGTGGTATTCATGGGTATCTACTACAAAGGCTTTGGGTGGCTGGCCAATCTGGCGGTCGTATTGAATATTGTCATCTTGTTGGCCATCCTGGTATGGATCCATGCCACCCTTACCTTGCCGGGAATCGCGGGCATGGTCTTGCTGATGGGGATGTCGGTGGATGCCAACGTCTTGATCTTTGAACGAATCCGCGAGGAACTCCGTGTGGGTAGAACCCCCTTGGCCGCCATCGACCATGGTTATGACACCGCCTTTGTCACCATTCTCGATTCCAACTTGACCACCTTGATCACCGCCCTGGTATTGTTCCAATTTGGTACCGGACCGGTCAAAGGTTTTGCCGTGACGCTTTCCATCGGTTTGATCGCATCCATGTTTACCGCCATCTTCGTCACACGGGTGCTACTGGCGATGATCGTCAAAAATCGGCGCCTGAAATCTTTGAGTATCTGACGGCCCCCCCCATGAAGCCCAGCAGAGAGTTTTTTTTATAAAATGGAAATTTTCTCAAGCAAAAGCTCTATCGATTTTATTCGCCTCCGTTGGGGTGCTTTTGTGCTGTCGGGTCTGATGATCCTGGCAGGTGCCATTTCCATGGTCACGCAGGGGATCAATCCCGGCATCGACTTTGCTGGGGGAACTTTGATCCAACTCCGTTTTCCCGCACCACCACCGCTGCATGAAATTCGCGGTGCCCTGACCGCCATGAATCTGGGTGATGTCGTCATCCAGGAGTTTGGCTCCCCAGAAGAAATCCTCATTCGGGTGGAAAAACAATCCTCGGGTGAAGGGAAATCGGAAGAATTGGCCACACGGGTGATTCAGGTTTTGGAGCCGTTGATCGGTGGAAAAACCGTCGAGTTGCGCCGCGTGGAATTTGTCGGTCCCCAGGTGGGTGCCGAACTGGTGCAAAAAGGTTTTTTGGCCATGGCCTATTCCATGGCGGCCATCCTTATCTACGTCGCTTGGCGTTTTGAACTCCGCTTTTCCTACGGTGCCATCGTGGCCCTGATCCATGATGCCTTTATCACCATGGGATTATTGTCGATCCTCCAAAAAGAATTTACTTTGGTTATCGTAGCCGCCATACTCACGCTGGTCGGATATTCCATCAACGACACCATTGTCGTCTATGATCGTATCCGCGAGGAGATGCGAAAGAATAAAAAAGGGCAATTGGCCGATGTGATCAATCTTGCCGTCAACCAGACGCTTTCGCGCACCATCATCACTTCGGGGACTGTTTTACTCGTTTTGCTGTCTTTGCTGCTGTTTGGTGGTGAAGTGATCCACGATTTTGCCTTAGCCTTGTTTTTCGGCATCTTTGTGGGTACCTATTCCTCCATATTTGTCGCAGCCCCCATCGTGTTGTTTTTTGAAAAGAAAAAACCTGCCCCATCGATGGCAAAAACACAAAAGGATGCCGTGACATGAGTGGTGACGACGATTATCAACTGCGTTTTCAGGTAGCCAATCCAGGTTACTCCAAAGATGACGACGCAATTTATGAGCAAGCCATGCGTGCCATCGGTGAGGCGGTGGAACGTGGTGTCGCCTGGAAAAAAATACCCGAATCTTTGAGCATGGTTGCCGATGCGGGGTTTCGACAGATCATTGTGGATGATTATGTCAAGATTACTTTGGCCACCCGTCATTTCCAAAATTCCGAAGGGTTGAAACCTATTTCCAAAGCCACCGGCATCCCCATGGATGTACTGGTTCGCTCCAAACAGGAAATGCTTAAGGAGGTGGAAGAATCGGCGGTTGCAGCCTATCACCTGACCCAACAGGCTGGGGGTTCAACCCAAACGCATTAATGTAATCCAAGGGAGTGGTGTACTTGGCTCAAATCCTGATTATTGACGACGACAGCATCATTCGTGCCTATCTGCGTGCCATCCTTGAAGGGGAAGATGGGCATCATCTTCAGGAAGCACAGGATGGTGAGGAAGGGCTTCGATTATACCGGACCCATCCCTTTGATCTTGTGATCACCGACATCCTGATGCCGGTCAAAGATGGCGTTGAGTTGATCATGGAGATGACGGAGGCAAAGCCTGGCGTCCCCATCATCGCCATGTCGGGTGGTGGACGGGGGTTGGATGCCGCATTCAGCTTGGATATGGCCAAGGATCTTGGGGCCAGTTTTGTGTTGCCCAAACCGTTTACCCCAGAGAATGTCCGCAGTGCGGTAGCGGAGGTACTGGGTCAGAATCAACCGTGATAGGGTGTGTTGACATTCAATAAAATTATTAAAAGAAAAAAGGGGTCTGGGGGATTGCCCCCAGGGTTTTGATTTTTTTTGAACTTAAATAAAAAGCTTCATTCTTCGCTTTTGATTTTGTTTAAATTCAAAAACAAATTCAAAAACGAAGAATGAAGCTTTTTGTTTAAAGTCAAAACCCTGGGGGCAATCCCCCAGACCCCTTTTTTCTTTTAATAATTTTATTGAATGTCAACACACATCATTCAGCGACAAAAGCCACGTTGCCCCGTCTGCAAGAACTCAAGCATCCACTGCACTTCGGGAATGGCCGAGAAATTTTTCTCCAATTCTTCAACCGCCTGTTCCAAACGAAGATTGGAACGAAACACAATACGGTGAGCCTGCCGAATCGCAGTGATCGTCTCTTCCGAGAAACCACCGCGTCGCAACCCCACCACATTCACCCCCGTCACCCGCGCCCTGTTCCCCGCAGCCGACAAGAACGGCACCACATCCATGGAAACAGCCGACGCCCCACCAATAAAAGCATTACGCCCGATCCGGGCAAACTGATGAATCGCCGTCAAACCACCGATGACCGCATGATCTTGAATTTCCACATGTCCCGCCAACGTCGCCCCATTGGCCATGACCACCTTATCGCCCACACGGCAGTCGTGGGCAACATGAGAGTAGGCCATCAACATGCAATCATCGCCCACCCGCGTCAGCCCACCCCCCGATTCGGTGCCCCGATGAATACTGACAAACTCACGAATCTGACACCCATCGCCAATCTCAACCCGCGTCGGCTCGCCACGATAATGGACATCCTGGGGATCAAGCCCCACAGAAGCAAAATTAAAAATGCGCGTTTTCTTGCCGATGACCGTATGGCCATCGATGACCGCGTGCGGACCGACCTCAACCTCGTCATCCAAGACGACATCGGCACCCACCACCGCATAGGGACCAATCCGAACCCCCTCCCCCAACCGGGTCCGCTCCGAGACCACCGCCGTCGGATGAATATCAACTCCCGGTTTGAGCGTCATCGGTCTTCAAACTCCCATCTGCATCACGAGTCATCGCCATCAATAACGCTTCCGCCGCCAGATCTTCACCGGTATAAGCCTCTCCGACAAACCGCCAAATATCGCGGCGCCGTTTGGCCAGCGTCAACACCAGACGCAATTGATCTCCTGGAATCACAGGCTTTCTGAAACGGACGCGGTCGATGGTCATAAAATAAACGAGTCGCCCTTTCATGGACTCAGGATCGGTGGCACCCGCAAACAACGCCCCGGCCTGGGCCATAGCCTCCAGAATCAACACACCCGGCATCACCGGATTTTCAGGAAAGTGTCCCTGGAAATGCGGTTCATTGAAGGAGACATTTTTGATAGCCACCAAATTCCGGCCAGGATTAAACTCAACCACCCTGTCTACCAGCAAAAAAGGATACCGGTGTGGCAATATCTTCAGGATATGTTCAGGTTTATCAAGGTTCACGATATTAAAACCAACTGGTTGTACGTTTATTGAGCCGTTTCAGGACTTGATCGGTAATATCGATCGACCCACTGGCAAACAAAACCTGCCCTTTGCCAAAAACCACCGTAAATCCCTGCTCCCGACCAATCTCTTCGATGACCTCACGCATGGCCTCACTGATCTTTTTGGTCCACAAGCCATTTTCCCGGTCAATGGAAGCTTGATTGTCTTCTACCAAACGCTGATATTCACGAAACTTACTCCGAACCTTCTCGGAAGTTTCCGCACGCGATTCTGGAGTCATCAAACTCTTCCGCTTCTCCAGGTCACTTTTCATCCCCTTGATTTTCTGTTCCAGGGAATCCACTTCCTTTTGTTTGGATGCCAATTTTCTTTCCAAAAGATCCCTGGCCCGTTTGGCAGCATCGGACGAAGCCATCGCCCTGGGAACATCCACATAGGCAAACAAATATTGCTCCGCCTGGGCCATCACCCCGCCCGATAAAAACACGACGGCACTCACGAAAATCATGATGACGTTGCGCATCAACACCCTGCCGCCCCGTTTGTTGCAACGATCTTGAAATAAAAAGTCGCTCATTACAACGTTGTCCCCATGGTAAAGTCAAAGATTCGAGTCTCGTCAAAGTCCTCTTTCACAAGAGGGGTTCCCAGGACCATCTTCAATGGTCCAAAGGGAGAATTCCAGTTGATGCCGATGCCCGTGGACACCCTAATCCCCCCCGAATCGGGCACATTCGTGGGAAGATCCCAATCACCCAGGTAGGCGGTATCGACAAACAGCAAACCACGGACACCTTTTTCTTTCAGATCCAACACCGGGAACAGCAATTCGGCATTCACCTGCTCAAAGTGTACCCCACCATAGGCATCACCTTCCACCGTTCTCGGTCCGATACCGCCGCGATTAAACCCGCGAACCGTCGATGCCCCCCCCAATTGAAACCGTTCAAAGATGGGAATCTGTTCACCCAAACCATCCGCAACCCCTGCACGCCCACGAATATGCCCAACCCAGGCATCATCGAAAGTAAAAGGATAGTACGCCTCGTTATCTGTCACCAAGCGCGCAAAAGTCACATCGCCCCCAAGCCCCGAATAATCGGTAATCAACTTGTGTTTCCGACCTTCGGATGGGAATACCGGATCATCCAGATCATCCCAGACAAACGCATGGCTGACCATGGATTGGTCATACGGACTCTTATCCACCATCGCACGAATCGCCGACGACGCCCCCAGCCCAATTTCCTGAATATCGGTATGCGTATAACTATAACTAGCGTTGCTACGCAGATTCTCCGAAATGGGAAACCCTAACCGGAGCGTGCCACCAAACGAATCCTGCTTGTAAGATGAGACCGACCGCTGATCGGTTTTCTTGTTGAATATGTCAAATCCGGCGGAAAGATTTTTGCCAAGGAAATACGGTTCGGTAAAACCAAGGCTGTAATCCTGGGTGATCCCCGACAGCATGAACGACAAAACTAACTTCTGACCTCTCCCCATGAAATTGTTTTGACTGATACTGGCCGTCCCCAAAAAATTCTCGGTACTGGAATAGCCACCGCCAATGGAGAAAGTACCCGTGGGCTTTTCCTCAACCTTGACGTGGATATCAACCTTCTCTCTCCCTTGGGCCGGAGGGGTAAGAATCTCAATATTCTCAAAGAAGTTCAATTGCTTCAACCGAACCTTGGAGCGACGCAGTTTGGAGGCGGAAAACAAATCTCCCTCCGTCATCCGCACTTCTCGCCGAATCACCTCATCGCGTGTTCGGTCGTTACCAGACACCTCAATACGGTTTAAATAAACCCTCTGCCCCTTTTTCACCTTAAAATTGACCGACACCACCAATTTTTCATCGTCAACCTGGGTATCCGGCTGAATATCGAGGAATGCATAACCAAAATCCCCAATCCGATCATTCAACTTTTCCATGGAGGTCATCAGCTTGGATTTGGAATACCAATCCCCATCCCGGAATTTAAGTTCCTCACGAAGCACATCATTGGGAAGTTCGTCAAAATCGCCCGTAATCTCAACCGGCCCAAACCTATAGCGTTTCCCTTCGTGGACGGTGTGGGTCACCACGAAGGCAGAGCGATCCGGCGTCAACTCCGCCACGGACGAGTCCACCTGCACCCGGACAAAACCGGCATCCAAATAGACCTTGCGCAGTTGGGATTGGTCAAAAATCAACTTTTCCCGGTCATAGGTGTCATCATCGGTAAACCAAGAAAACCATCCGCTGGGTTTGATCATAAGATCTTTGATCAATTCCTTATCAGAAAGTTGGCTGTTACCCACAATTTTGACCTTGGCAACCTTGGATTTGGCCCCTTCGTCAATCCTGTAGACCAGATTGACCTGGTTGGCCTCACCGGGATTGATGAGCAGATCAATCTTTGCCAAAAACAACCCCTTGATGCGATACGCCTGACGTAAGGCGGCCAGATCGCGGTCCGTCTTGGCACGGTTATAGATCGTCGAAGGTTTGACCTGGACCAGTTTGTCCAACTCCTCCTTGCTGAACGCATCGTTCCCCTCATAGGTGATCTCGTTGACCACGGGATTCTCCGTAACCCGGACAACCAAATCATCGCCACGACGGTCAACGACCACATCCTTGAAAAAACCCGTAGCGAACAGAGCCTCGATACTTTTTCGTATTTTGACCGAATCGAACCGATCCCCTTCCTGAAGTTCCAGATGACTCCTGACCGTATCCTTTTCGACGCGGCCCGCCCCTTCGACGACCACGCTGCGGATGAGATCACCCGCCACTGCACCATTCGGCACAGCCAAAACCAGTACGAAAAGCAGCACTAAAGTCGATGGAAAAATCTTGTAATAGGCCATTTTCATTTTTCACAAACCGGTCAATGGTGACGAACGAGCTGTACGGGCTAAACATAACCTCATTGCCATCAAAGGGCAAGAAGACGCGCAACCTCCCCCCTTCTAAAATTCAGAAGCGAACAACCGCGTCAAATCGTTCTTCAGTGCCCACACCATCAACAACACCAATAATCCCAACCCTACCCGATTGGCAACCATTTGAATCGTTTCCGTCACCGGCCCCCCCTTGATCGCCTCGATCATAAAGAAAAACAGATGTCCCCCATCCAAAACAGGGACCGGCAACAGGTTGAGGATACCCAAGTTGACACTGATCAACGCCATGAAAAATAAAAGACTTGTCGCTCCCTGTTGCGCCGTTTTCCCCGCCATTTCCGCAATCATCAACGGTCCGCCAATCTGATCCGCCGGGACCACACGAGTCATCAATTTCCAAATACTTGTCACCGTCAGATCCATGATCATCCATGTCTGCGTAACACCTTTGACCAACGCATCGGGAATGGAATAATAGACCATCTCCTCTTCCCCACTCGGACCGATGCCAATCAGAGGATGGCGCACCGGCTCTCCGAAGATGTTCTTGACCTCCTTGATTTCGGGAATCACCTTTAAATCGAACCGCACATGATCCCGTTCGATCGTCAACACCAGCGCATCTTCCCCCAATTCCCCAAGCTCCTTAATGCGACGACTCATCACTTCCCATCGCAGCATCTCTTCACCGTTCAACGCGACGATGCGGTCCCCCACCTTGACCCCCGCCTTCTGCGCCGGCATCCCCTCCGCGACCGAACCCACCACCGGCAATATTTCCCCAACACCCACCATAAACGCGATCACCAAAGCGGCCACCGCAAACAAAAAGTTAAACAACGGCCCGGCAAAGACAATGGCAAATCTTTGATAAACCCGCTGCGCCGCAAAGGATTCCGGCCAAAGCGACTCCGGTATCTCCTCACCATCGTCCGACTCCCCCAGCATCTTCACATAACCACCCAAAGGGACCGCCGATAATTGGTACTGCGTCCCATTTTTCCCCGTCCATCCACCCACTCTCGGGCCAAAACCCAGGGAAAAAACCAATACCTTCACCCCAAACAGTCGCGCCACCAAAAAATGGCCCAACTCATGGACAAAGATCAACACCCCCAAAACAACCAACGCCCAAAAGACCGTATTGATCATGATCAACCAACCGCCACGATGGTGGGAAAGAATCGATCCCGTACCCTTTGGCGGGTTTCCCGATCCAATTCGAGAACCTCCGCCAAAGATCCTGGCTTCAACGCACCATCGACATGCGCCAAAGACCATTCAATCACCGCAGGAATCTGAGTAAATCCTATCATACCTTCTAAAAAAGCGGCCACCGCAACTTCATTGGCCGCGTTCAAAACTGCGGGTGCCCCACCCCCCTGAGCCAAAGCCTCATAGGCCAAACCCAAACATGGAAACGCAACCGGATCCGGTGGGCCAAAAAAATTCAAAGAACCGATACTGACCAAATCCAACGCTGCAACTTCAGTCGCCATCCGTTCCGGCCAAGCCAACGCGACCGCGATAGGGGTTCGCATATCCGGTACCCCCAATTGCGCCAACACCGAACCATCCCGATAAGAGACCATGGAATGGACGATGCTCTCAGGATGCACAACAACGTCAACCTGTTCCGGGGGCATCCCAAACAAAAAACAGGCTTCAATAACCTCCAAACCTTTGTTCATGCACGTCGCCGAGTCGATAGAAATTTTTCTCCCCATCGCCCAGTTGGGATGCGCCAAAGCCTGTTCGGCGGTCACCTCGCGTAACGCCTCCAAACCCCAACCCCGAAACGGCCCCCCCGATGCGGTCAAAATCAAACGATCAATCTTGTCCCGATTGGCCATGACCAACCCACGGGAATTTCGCAATGAACCATTATATAACACTTGAAAAATGGCACTGTGTTCCGAATCGACCGGCAGCAATGCTACCCCCGCCTGAGAGATCTCACGCATGAAAATCTCTCCCGCCATCACCAAGGATTCCTTATTGGCCAAAGCCATATCCTTGCCAGCACGAATGCCCGCCAATCCAGGCTCCAAACCCGCCGCGCCAACAATGGCCGATACCACCAAATCAGCCGAATGCCAGCCAGCCGCCGCCACAACACCTTCCACACCCACCGCCATTTCAACATTCACACCCGACAGTGCCTCTTTAAGTTCCCCATACACCGAATGGTCTTGAATCGCCACCAACTCGGGCCGAAAATGTCGAACCTGCCGCGCCAACAACCCCACGTTTTTCCCCGCAGCCAGTGCCACAACCCGAAAACGGTCGGGATGACGATAGACCACATCCAACGTGTTGACCCCAATGGAACCGGTAGAACCCAACAGAGAAATATTTTTCACGGACAATGGCTGATACTCCTAGGGACGGACCACCCAAACACGGATGAGCAGATACAACACCGGTGCGGCAAACAACAAGCTGTCCAAACGATCCAACAATCCTCCATGCCCTGGGATCAATCGACCCGAATCCTTAATCCCCGCTTCACGCTTGACCATGGACTCCGCCAAATCTCCCATCTGCCCCGCCAAAGAAAGTATCAATCCATACCCAATCATCTGAATCCAAGACCCCGGCAATGAAAACCATGCCACGGCCAGAGCAGCCCCCGCAACCCCAAACAACAGCCCGCCGAAAAATCCCGCCATCGTTTTATTGGGACTGATCTGCGCGGCAAACTTCCGCCGTCCCAGCCACTTTCCCAAAAACAGGGCACCACTGTCGGTCCCCCACATCACAAAAAGGAGAAATACAATCCAACGTCCCTCACCCAACTGGTGAATTTCCAGCAGCAAAACCAGCGGAAGGGTACAATAAATAACACCAGTCAATCGGCTCCCCACCCAGCCCGTAACCTTTTGCCCCTCCCGATAACGATACATTAAAAAAAAGAACCATATCATCAAAAAAACGGCCATCAACAACGCCGTCGGGAGATAAAACCCCAAAAGAGCGTTGGCCAACAACATCCAAGCCATGAACACGCCAACCGTAAGGTCAACCCAGGAATCATCGGCCAACATCCTGTGCCATTCGTACAAAAGAATGCCGCTGACCGGCAACAACAGCAAGAAAAACCATTCCGAAGGGGCGCGCAGCAACAGCAACAACAGGGGAGGGATCAGAACAACCGACGAGAGGATCCGGCGCAGCATGAACGTACTCTACGCCGAAGCGCCGAAGCGGCGTTCTCTTCGACCAAACTCCTCGATGGCCTTGCGCAAATGGTTGGCATCAAATTCCGGCCAAAAGATAGGGAGAAACACCATCTCGGAATAAGCAAGCTGCCACAACAAAAAATTGCTGACCCGTTGTTCACCACCGGTACGAATCAAAAGATCGGGATCATCCATACCCGCAGTCGTCAAACGCTGTGACACAGCGGCTTCATCAATCGCATCAATCTGCAACTGCCCCCCCACAACCTCCCGAGAAATCTGGATTGCCGCATCCACCAACTCCTGGCGACCCCCATAGTTCAAAGCAAGATTAAATAATAACCGGCTGTTATGAGACGTTTGTTGTTCCAACTCGCGCACAAGATCCTGAATATTTTGCGGTAACCTAGCAATCCGCCCCAATGCCTGAAATCTGACCCCCTCCTTGACCAACTCATCCATCTCCTTGCGCAGATGAATCGCCAAAAGGTTCATGAGGGCCGAAACTTCTTCCTGCGGACGATTCCAGTTTTCCGCCGAAAAAGTATACAGAGTCAGCACGGGTATCCCAAAATCAAGGCAAGCCTCGACCGTCCGGCGAACCGCCTTGACCCCCTGGCGATGCCCTTCAAATTTTGGCAAAAACCTCGCCTTGGCCCAGCGCCGATTACCATCCATGACAATGGCAACATGGCGTGGCGTTTTCTCAAACGACGTTTGTGTCATTGGTGCTGTTCCCAGTCCGTTTAGACCTGCATGATATCCGTTTCTTTTTGGGCCACCGCGCCATCGACATCCTTGATAAAGTGGTCGGTCCGGTCTTGAATTTTCTTTTCCAACTGCCGCAATTCATCCAACGATATTTTTTTCCCTTTTTCCATCTTTTTAGCCTGATCCATACTATCTCGGCGGATATTGCGCATGGCGACCTTGCCCTGCTCACCGAGTTTATGAAGTATTTTGACCAGCTCTTTGCGTCGCTCCTCCGTCAACTCCGGCAAAGGAACCCGGATCATTTCCCCATCATTCATGGGATTCAGCCCCAAATCCGACTCCATAATCGCCTTTTCTACCGCCTTCGTCGTACTTTTATCCCAAGGCTGCACGGTGATCAACCGCGCTTCCGGGACATTGATGGCCGCCAACTGGTTCAGTGGCGTAGGCGTCCCGTAGGCCTCGACCATGATGTGTTCCAAAAGCGACGTCGAGGCCCTCCCCGTGCGAATCCCGGATAACTCCTCCCGCAACGCGCTGACTGCCTTCTTCATCCGTGCATCCATCGACTGCAAAAATGGCTCAACCATTATCATCCCCTATCCATGTATAAAGCCCCTCCCCACGAATGATCTTCGCAAGGGCCTCCGGCTGAAAGATGGAAAAAACCAGAATGGGAATTCGATTATCCCGGCAAAGTGTTATCGCCGTCATGTCCATCACCCCCAACCGCTGACGCCACACATCATCGTAGGAAAGCCTGTCCAACCTTTGGGCTTGGGGATTGCGCACCGGGTCATCGGTGTAGACCCCATCCACCTTGGTGGCCTTCAGAAGACAGGTTGCCCCAATTTCTGCCGCCCGGAGCGAAGCTGCTGTATCGGTGGTAAAAAAAGGATTACCCGTTCCCGCCGCAAAAATAACGACACGGCCTTTTTCAAGGTGTCTCACGGCACCGTTTTGCGTATAGAGTTCGGCAACCTGGGGCATAAAAATGGCCGACTGAACCCGTGCCTCCACCCCCTGACGCTCAAAAGCACTCTGCAACGCCAAAGAATTGATCACCGTCGCCAGCATCCCCATGTGATCCGCAGTGGTCCGCTCCATCCCCTTGGAACTGCCGGCCAAGCCACGAAAAATATTCCCTCCCCCGACGACGATAGCCACCTGCACCCCTTGGGCACAGACCGCCCGGATATCCAGGGCCAACCCTTGCAAAAACTCTGGATCGATGGCGTCCCCCCCACGCATCAACGCCTCCCCAGACATTTTAAGCAGAATTCTGGAAAAATTGTGTTTGGCCAATGGACGTATCCTCAACCTTTGGCCGCTTTGGCCACCTCTTCCGCAAAATCATCCTCGCGTTTTTGCAAACCCTCTCCCAGGACATACCGTTGAAAGCCAACGACCCGAATTTTGGTTTGCATTTGTTTGGCGGTCTGTTCCACCAATTTTCCCACCTTTTGATCGGGATCCATAATAAACGGTTGTTCCAGGAAACAGTTCTCCGCATAAAACTTGGACAGCCGCCCCTCTACCATTTTATCGATGATATTGTCCGGCTTCCCCGATGCGCGGGCCTGCTCGACAAGAATGGACCGTTCCCGTTCAAGATCCTCCTTGGAAACCGATTCCCGATCCAAGTACGGCGGGGCAGATGCGGCCACATGCATGGCCAACTTGCGCCCCAACTCCATTAATTTTTCATGATCACCCTCCGAGTCCAACCCCACAAGGACACCGATCTTCCCCTGCATATGGATATAGCTGGCCACACACCCCCGCGACACCTCCTGACAAACCAGTCGGCGCAGGCTTAAGTTTTCACCAATGGTGGCGATCCGATGGGTCAACTCTTCGCCGACCGTCCGCCCGGTGTCGGGATAAGGGCTTGCGGCGAGGGATTCAATCTCTTTAATCTTTTTCGTCAACGCCAGTTGCGCAGCGGTCTCGGCAAAGGCGATAAACTTTTCATTTTTTGCCGCAAAGTCCGTTTCCGAATTGACCTCCAGCAACACACCCATCGTCGCGTCGGAAACAGCGACCACTTTACCTTCCGCTGCCACCCTACCCGCCTTTTTGGCCGCCGAAGCAAGCCCTTTCTTACGCAACCAATCCACGGCTGCCTCAAGGTCGCCACCCGTCTCCGCCAGGGCCTTTTTGCAGTCCATCATCCCGACGCCCGTCTTCTCACGAAGATCCTTTACCAGATTTGCGCTCACTGACATCTTTACCAATCCTTGATCATGAATATGACAGAAAAATTTGCGGGAATCCGGGTCTCTCATCGAGACCCGGTATGATCCACAGTCCTAAAAATTACAACTGCTCTACCATTTCTTCGTCCTGGTCAGCCTCTTCAATCAACTTGGAAGGTGCCGATGACAGGTGGATGGAGGTATCCTCGTTCTTTTCGTAGACCGGATTTTCACCACGAACCTGAATACCGTCAAGAATCGCCTCTCCCATCTTGGTAAGAAACAGCTTCAAGGAACGGATGGCATCATCGTTGCCCGGAACAATCCAGTCAATGGTATCGGGGTGACAATTGGTATCCACCAAGGCGACCACGGGAATCCCCAATTTGTTGGCTTCCTTGACGCCAATGGATTCCTTGTTGGTATCCACGACGACGATCAGCCCGGGCAGCCGGTTCATATCTTTGATGCCACCCAGGGAACGTTCCATTTTCATACGCGATCTTTCCAACCCCTGGACCTCTTTTTTGGTCAAGGCATCGAAGGTTCCATCGGTCTTCATCTTCTCGATGTCCTTCAACCGGCGGATCGAGCCTTGGATGGTCTTCCAGTTGGTCAATGTTCCGCCCAGCCAACGATGGTTGACATAATATTGTCCGGTCTTCTGGGCTACCTCGGAAATCATGTCCACCGATTGGCGTTTGGTTCCAACAAACAAAACGACCCCCCCTTTGGCCACTTCGTT
Source organism: Magnetococcales bacterium (assembly GCA_015228925.1). Taxonomy (GTDB): domain Bacteria; phylum Pseudomonadota; class Magnetococcia; order Magnetococcales; family UBA8363; genus UBA8363. The sequence goes on from JADGCQ010000002.1 coordinate 43,089, forward strand.
GCGGACAAAGACATAGGCATCGCGCAACATCCGCACCGTTTGTTGAAGATCGATGATATGAATGCCATTACGCGATGAAAAAATATACGGTGCCATTTTTGGATTCCACCGTTTGGTCTGATGACCAAAGTGAAACCCAGCGTCCAACAATTCCCTAACGGAAAACTTTGCCACAATGAATCTCCTGTTTTATTTCGGTTGGTCCACCGACGGGTTGGTTATTTTCCGAAGGTCCAACCCCTTCCCTGACACATGAGGGGGGGGGGCACCGGGACCGACAAACACCGCCGTGTGTCGTGTTGTTGACTCCATATAAACCCACGGAGTGTAGCCTTTGATCAAAAAATAATCAAGCGGCAGCCCTTTTTCTTTTTAAAGTTCATAAACCCATGCATCCTCTTTGCGAACGTTTCCCAGGCGTTGAAATCATCCCCCTCGTAGATCATCATAAGACCGTGCGGGACACCGGCGTACCCTGGATCGCCTGTTTAGCCCCTCTGGCCCCTTAAGGAGAAACGAATCGTGAACACGATCAAACATGAATATATGATACGGAAAACAATAGGAAATTCCATGTTCCGCACTCTGCTTCTCATCGGTCTTTCGGTAGGGATCGGATTGTTGGCATCAACACTCCACGCCGACTGGAACGCCACGGTCAAAGAGGCCTGGGACACCGGTAAAGGGGTTTTGGACAGCACGTCCGCCGTCGGGAAAAAAGCGTTGGATGTCACCGGGGATGTCGCCACTCAGGCGGTCACGACCGCCAAAGGCTGGATAAGTCCCGAACCCAACACCGAAGACCGTGAACGCTTTGCCCGCGTTTGGGAAACCACACTGGCCAAGCTAGATCAGGCCCTGGAAACCAGTGACCAGATGCAACAGGCCCCGGAATCCAGCATGTTCGGTCCCGATAAAGTCTCCATCCGCAACGATTTCAACGCAATCCTTGATGACCTCCTCGCCATCCTTGAAGATCCGCGCATCACCACGCTCATGGATGATATCCGGCAAAATCGCCGGACGATCACCCAATTGGAAGATTCCATCCTGCGCGACAAGGAGGCGCAGATCAGTGCCCCCGCGCAGCATATGATCAAAACTACCCAAGAGGGCTATGAAAAAAATATCAAACAGTCCCGAAACCGGATCGTCAGTCAGCGACGCAGCGTGCAACATCAAAAAGAGCAACTCCGTTTGCGACTCCAAGAGATCGGTATCACCGTCTCCCCAGATCAGGTCGATGTCCTGTTGGTCCGGGTCGATTCGGAAAACATACTGCAAATGGCCGCCGTCTTCGCCATTCTCAAGCAGATTACGCAACAATTGATGGTTTTGACGCAAGAATCACAGGAAAGTCTACAGGCGGCGCGGCGGTATTATGGGATGCACATGGTCGTGCTGGAGAGTGTGGTCCACATGCAAAAAAAATATATCGACCAAGTTGAGAACCATTTCATGGCAGGCATCTCGCGGATCACCGACGAAACCTCACAACTGACCGCCGAGACCCAGCGCAGTCTGCAATCCGCTTCCCAACCCCAACATCGCCACAGCTACGAACAAAATCTGGAAGCCCAACGCCTGACATTAAAAACCGCGCGTGTGTATCTACAAGATTTAAATGCGCAACGGCAGAAGGTGGAACAGGCCATGACCCGAACCCTGAAAGATCTGGGCGTCGCAAAGAACACCTATGCCACCGTCCGCATCAGCAGCCAGCTCATGGATCTGCTACAGTCCAGTCAACAAAATTTTGATGCCATCATGGGCTTGCAGGTTCCAGATATCATCCCCTTTGAAAATCTGGAAATGCAGAAAAAATATGAAGAATTATCAAAACGACTCACCGAAGGATAAATGTAAACCCACGATTGCGGAAGTCTGGGGGGATGATCCCCCCCCCGCAATCGTTTCGACTACAACCCCCCCGCAAAATCAGACAACAAAGCATGGGTCATCTGAATGCGGAATTTTTGCACCTCTTCATCACACTGAGAAGATCGAATGGCCGTCGCTTGGTGATCTTCCAACTGTTGATTAAAAACAGGCCGATCATTGCCCGTGTGATAAGCCTCCAAAAGATTGTTCAAGCTCTGAACCAACAAAGACATGTCCCTGGGATGATACGAACGGACAAAATCACGCAAAAATCCAAATTTTTCCAATGTAAACGTGCCCTTTGCAATCATCGCCTTCAAACACGGTCCAAGAAGATTGGGAAATTGCGTCCAAATCTGACTACGCGCATAACTCATCCCCAAAGACAAATCCTCACCGACCAAGAACCGTCCCAAAATATCACGAACATCCGCACTCACAGCCACACTCAAACGTAATAAATGCACATGCCGCTCAACAGCAACTTCCAAAACAGGCATCATCACCGTATCATCGCCAAAAATAACCTTGGACTCAATAGCTTGTTGGGATAACTGGACGATAATGCCACGCTCCTCCTCCTTCGATATCCCCCCTAACGGCAAAAACGGCTCGCACGCCGCCCTGTCCTGCATCGATGGGGTAAACAACGGTGATACCAAAAGGTCCACCTCATACTCTTCCCGATGCTTTAAAACCCCAGCCTTCAAACCCAATAGCGGATCTTCAACATTCAACTGGGTCGAAATGGCCGAAGCATTACGTGCTGAAAGATACCGGTCGCCGGATAACTGACCACGAATAACACCCATAAGTTCAGCGTTCACAAGCAATCCCCTTGATCAAAACGTAAAAAAGCCAGCCCAAAGTTTGACAAACAAACCTTGGACCGGCTTATCATCAACCCAATAGTCCCTTCACGCTAGATGGCTTCTTCACGCCAAAGCACATCACAGCACAAAATGTGAAGGCTACCACCGACGTGGACCGTCACCGAAAGGGTCGTCACAGTCTTCAAACTGGCAATGGAACGATACGGCAAGGACATATGGACCTTACCCGGATCACGCATGGCATCCTGAAACCCCGAACGATGCGCAACCGTTGCCCCACGAAGCTGTTGAATCGGTTTGAAACGTTTGTCAAGATTATCCTTCTGATCATGCGAGTACACGCTCTCCTCGTTCTGGACCCCCTTGGCATCCAAAAGATAAACGCGCTTGACCCGCTCCAACCCCAACAAAGGTTGCGCCGCCGTCTCCAAAGGAACCCCATCGGCCACCGACCAGGCACACTCCTGAAACTCACCCGAAAAAGTACCCATTTCCATGGTGTTGTGTTTCAAATCCTGGTAGTACCGCTTCTCCGCCCGTTCCACCAGCACATGGAAACTTCCAGGGGTGTCGCCCGGAGTCCAACGGACCGGACGCGCCACATGGTCACCCCAATACTGCCCTTGGCAAAAATCGGCTTCCACCCGACGCACCAAAAAGGCCTCATCCTCGGATTCAATCTTCTCCATCAAAACCAACGCACCCGATGCATGGATCAACGAAACCAACTTGTTCAGCATCCGCTTGGCTTTCTTGGACTGCACCGCATTCTCAATCGCACTGCGTTGCAGCTTGACGATATCGGGATTGTACTGCCACAACCGATCCAGATTGGCAGAAGCCCCGTTAAAATCATCAAAGAGAACCAAACAGCCCAAATCACGGATCTCTTTCACTTGCGTCCTGAAAATCTCTTCATTCTCGCCCGGATGCTCACGAATCATCACGACAACCTGACTGGTCGGCAAGCCGTTCTTCTTCAATACATCGTGGAAAAAACCTGTGTCCGGTTCCTTCCTTCCAATCATCGCCTTCGGCTGGATATTGATGAACAGCCAACGATCATCAATCCTGGAGGACACAAAATTTTTAACATGCAGAATCAACCGCATGCGATCCATCTGCAAAGCATCATCGGGATTGGTCAGACCGGTAAAAATGTCAGCACTCGACGACACATTGCCAGACTCATCAACCCCCTGGAAAAACGCTTCAAATCCCACCTGGCGTTGATGGACAAAACTGAAAACTCGTTGAAAACCAGTCCCTACCTTTTTGTCCTTGTAGCGCGAAAAGAAAATCCCACCTTCTTCATGGACAGACTTTTCAAGCACCTCAAGACTCTTACCACCATACAAACCCGTTCCTGCGGTCATTTCTCGTCTCCTTTGGTTCCCTTAAATCACCTGTGTCCAAACGTTTACTCCGATCCAAACCGCCGTGAACCAATACCCCCGTACCATCGACTGCAATCGACAAACATCATGCTGCGATCCTAAATACCGGGTATTGACCCACAACCGTTTCGTCGGACCCGCGACGGAAGCCCTTAAGCAGCACCTTTTTGTTTGGACTGCTGTTCCTCCCATTCCGCCTCGCGGTCAACGTTGGTGACACCGGCCAGTTCCTGAAGCAGGCGCCAGTTATCCAAACGCTCCTGTGCGGAGGCCTGAATCACTGCGCTGGGTTTGCCACCCTTGAAATGCTTGGAAAACCGACCTTCCGTCCTCGCAAAGGTGAGAAAATCCACCACTTCTTCCCCATCCTTGGTCTTGCGATGATGCCAATCCCGCTTGACGGAAGGGTTGCCCTGCAACGAAAGTCGAGATGCCAAGGTCGGCCCACCCTCTGGATTGTGAACAAACACCGGAAACGCCCTGGACTCCACCGCCAGAAGGGCTTGCGCACAAGAAACATCATCGGCAACTTGGTGTTCCGGCTGACAAGTCGTGTAGATATTGATCAGAGCCGGCCCCTGATAGCGCAACGCCTGCTCAACACCCTTGTAAAAATGACTGGTCATCGGACCCGCCGTCTGCACCACAAACACATTGGGATGCATCACGGCAATGTTGCCCAACTCCTTGCGGCGTTCAAGCTTGCCCGCCATGACCGAACCATGAACCGCCATCTTGGCTTCCTGGCCGATGAAAGAAGCGGTGGAAGCCTGTCCCCCAGTGTTGGAATATACCTGGGTATCGACACAAACCGCCTTGATGTTCATCCCCGACGCCAACATCCGTGATAAGGATTGGAATCCGATATCCAACATCGAACCGTCACCACCCAAAGCCAGTACCACATGGTCCTTACGACCAATCTGATCCCAGTGCGCCCGAATACCCATGGCCACCGTGGAACAGTTCTCAAACAATGAATTGACCCAGGGAACCCGGAACGGATTGTACGGATAGGTCGAACCATAAACCGTGTTACATCCCGTGTTGGCCGTGATGCCATACTTGGTGCCATACACCTCGTGGGTAATGGCCAACAGTTGGCGCAACGCCGAGGTTTCACCGCACCCCATGCAGGATCCCGCACCACCCACGTACTGGTTGGCACTGTCCTTGAGCATGATATCAACCTTAAGCTTCGGATTGATGTACTCACGCGGCGTCTCAGGAGTTTTCTTGTAATAATCCCAGATTGCAAAATAATCGGGCAGATTATCACGGGTTTTCTTGATCATCTTCAAAGACTTATGATCGCCGCAAGCCGTCACGCACTCGCCACAACCCTTGCATTTGGTCGGATCGATGAAGATGCCAAACCATCCCCCTTCAACACCCCCAGCCTCACCCTTCTTCTTCTCGTAGGTCTTCCAAAATTTAGTCGTCTGGACAAACTGCCTACGAACCAACGCTTTGTTCTCTTCCGTATCGACGGAAGAAAGCGTGTCATCCAACCGGCTCCCAGGAACAACAAGTCCCCATATCGAAGAGTCCGGACAATTCTGCACACACTCCATACAAGCAACACAGCTTTCCGCATCAAACTCGGGAAGATCGGGGGCAATATAGGAAAAATCCCGATAAGATCCGCTCCCTGCGGGAACCGCCGAAACACCAACAAACAGGTCAGCCGGTTGGCCCGAACCGCTACCTGAATTATAGGCATTGATAATCTCTCTCGCCCGCTTTACGTCGTACCACTCCGGGGTGGGTTCTGAATAAATCTTTGCTCGTTGACTCATGACATCCTCCAAATTGGCAAACGGGTTTCCGTCAACAGGTCCGGTGACTCAGGTGATGGTTAAATGAAGAAGGCGTTCACGTCCTTACCTTTGGCATCCCACTCCACTTTGCCCTCAGCCAGGACTTCTGGAGACGTCGCATTCATGATATCCCTCGTGACCTCCATGACCCGATCATAACCACGTTGGGCAGCTTGAAGATTGTCCTCAACGACCTTCTCACCCCGCTTGCCAAAATATTTCGTCAAAGGTTTGCGGACGTTCTTGAACAAATCCTCTTTGCTCATTCCCGCCTTTTCCCGGAATGGGGTGACACGCAAAAACACACCCAATAAAACAACCCCTTGGAACCTTTGAATCAGCGATACGTCCGAACGGCAGGATTCCCGGGCAATCTCAATGGTATCCACACCGTAGAAGCGGATATTCTTTTCCCGGATGAAATATTTCGCATACGGCGGCAAAGAATCCCACAAAGCTTCTGGCGTCAATTCATCCGTGTGTTGAAACACGATGCCGCCATCCTGCAAACCAACCAACGGGTTGCCCATGAACCAAGTCGTCGGATCCATCAATGGGACAAACTCAACCTGCTGAAGTTCGCAATGGGTCAAAATCTTACCCACCGGGGTCACGGTGAGATACGTATTGGTCGGCAACCCCTTTTTCTCAGAACCATACTTCGGTGCCGCCTGAACCTTGAAATTGAAGATATCACCCAACATTGAGGCAATAATCTTGTTGGTGGTAATGGTCCCGTATCCACCAACAGAGTGCGCCCGCACCGAAAAAGATCCCGGGGGACGAACATCCGGCTCTTCAATGACTTCCAGTGCCGTCGGATGATCAATGGCCAGGGTGAAAAAGCGTTTCCGCTTCCCATCCAGATTCATCATATTCCGCACCACGGAGATGATATGACCCGGGGTCGTATCCCGCGAACCAAGACCCGCAGCCCCAGAACAAACATAAGGGATCGTCGTCAGTTTCTCAAATCCATCGATTCCCATGACCGCCTTGGCCAAAGCGGCCTCAACATCGGTGGTCAACGGATTATCAACCATGGTGGGGATATCGCACCGCTCAATCACCGAAACCCCTTTGCAGTTCTTGATCGCTGAAACCAGCGCTTCTGCCGGGAAAGGACGATAGCTGACGACGTTCACAACACCAACCCTGACACCCAAAATATCACGCACGGCGTCAATGGCGGATACAGCGGTCTCCGACAACGTCCCCATGGCGATGACGGCATACTCCGCATCCTCCATCCGAACGTTTTCAATCAGATCATACCGGCGCCCCGTCAAACGATAAAACTCATCCATGCTCTGCTGAATCTGTCCCGGCAACTTGTCATAAAAAAACCGTTGACCAATTTTGCCCTGCATGTAGGCATCCTGATTCTGCACCACCCCAACCTGAAGCGGATAGTCGGTATCGAACACCCGCCGCATCATTATCCGGGGATCCCCAAGGTACTCACGAATCAGTTCATCTTCTGGATAATTGAGGTTTTCAATGGTGTGCGTCCCCAAAAACCCGTCCTGGACATTCATCATGGGAATGAATGATCTTTCCGCAACGTGCCGGGAAATCAAGCACAAATCGGCGTTCGCCTGGACGCAATTTCCAAACAGAATTCCCCATCCAACATCAGACACCCCCATCACGTCGTCATGACCAGCATGAACGTTCAGCGATTGTGATGTCAAAGCGCGCGCCCCAACATTGAGTACCTGGGGAAGCTTCTTGCCCGATATGATATAAAGCACCTCTTTCATGAGGATTAAACCTTGACCCGAGGTGAAGTTGGTAACTCTTCCTCCAGCCAGTGCAAACCCTTCGCAAGCCGAAGCCGCAGAATGCTCCGATTCCAATTCCATCCATGCCAAGTCCTGGCCCCAAACATTCTTGAAGCCATTGGCCACAGCAATTTGAAACAGTTGCCCCATGATCGTCGATGACGTAATGGGATAGGCAGCCGCTCCATCCGTCGCTCTGGTTTCTACGTAGGCAATCGCATCGGAACCATCACCGGTCCCGGGGATTCCCGGATAGGGAAAGGCCTGTGGTTGTTCAGCTTTCGGCGTGGCCATCCGTCTTACCCTCCGTGGGTTGGTTGATTTGTGTACAAAATATCCTATTGTCACTATCGAAAAAAACAAACCGGGATGAACGCTCCCGCGCCTTCCCCGTTGGACCTCAAACACATCCAAAATCGCTCACGCACACGTATACCATGTTGCCGGGTGTTGCACAAAGAATCGCAGTTCAATAATCCCCTTTTTTTAGAAAAATTGATGGCATCATCAATTTTTCCGTCCCGGTGATCATCACCCTGGAACCCGACGAACCCGATTCATCGGAATCCGGCCAAAATTCCCTTGGAGAAAAAATTGCGGCCAAGTCTGATGCGCTGCCAAAGTGATGTTCATGTCGCTCAAGGGATAAAGCCGTGACTCATGAAGTTCATTCTTTTCCATAATCCACAACTGGTCAGGACGCATGAAACTTTGATCCAAAAGATTGGATTTATGGGTGGTGGCAACCAACTGTGACTTCTTGGGATTCCTGCTGGGATCATTGAATAAATCCAAAAGAAAACGGGACAATTTATAGTGCAACCCCGTCTCCATTTCATCCACCATCAACACAAAACCGTTGTCGATCACATCCTTGACACAACTGGCCATGGCAAAAACCCGGTTGGTCCCCTGGGACTCCATGTCCGCGCTGAAAGAGACCGCATCACCCGTCGTCGGAATCGTCCGAACAATTTTTAACTCACGTCCTTGAAAATCAAGTCCCAACTTGGCCAACGTTTCGGTATCACTCGCCTTGATGGCATTGACCAAAGCCGATTTTTTCTCGTGCGAAGTCGTAACCCGGCCCACCAAGTCAATCAAATCCAACTGAACATCCGCAGAAAGCCTCTCCGACTTCTCCAGTTGCAACGTATCAATACCTGGATCGACAACCTGCAAAAATTTTAAAATCCACAGCATCCGTTCCGTATCTTTGGAAAACTCCAACGCCTTGTCATGCGGCACCTCGTGAATCACCGGCATGACACGCAACGTATCCTTAAACCAATTGTAAACCGACAAAACCCCTTCCCAAGATTCTTTAAGCTCCGTGCGAAAATACCCCTGGCACAGATGCGTCAACGCCAACCAATCCTCAGGGACGTGTTCTATCGCCAGCTTGATCCCCTTCAACCCTTTGATTTCAACATGGTAACCATTATTTCCCCGATCATGGACGCGACGAAAACCACTGGGACCGCCTTCACCAGAATAGATAGAAAGCCATTCTTCCCAGACCAACTGCCGATCCACCCGAAAGCCATAGCGACATAAACGACCATTGACAACAATCGCCATTTCCAAGGTGCTAGGCTGCTGTCGTGACTCTGGGTCCAGCAAAAAAGGGGTCGCACCAATCGCACTCTCCACCGGCTTGCGGTTGGAATTGAGTACCATATCGCGCATAAACTGCGCCGCCTTGACCATCTGGCTTTTGCCCGACGCATTGAAACCATAGATCAAAGCCGAATTCGCAACCCGAACAGGATTGCCATCCAAGCCTGTATTCATCAAATTGCCAGAAAGACCATCGAACTCCGTGGCCGCCATTTCAAGGCGTTGCGTCTCCTTGAAGGAACCAAAATTGGCTATCGTAAATTCAATCAGCATTGCTCAACCCCCAAATGATTTCCAATGCACCATTGCAACGGTCTGGTCATTTTTTCTAAGAATATATGAGATTCATTCTGGAACTATCCACCATTTCAATATGGAAACCCGAAGAATACCCGACGAACATCAAGGATGTCACCCCCCCAAAAAAAATAAACAATGAAAACAATGAAAACATTCAAGATAAACGATACATACCCACCGCAATCAATACTGCCGACGCCCCTCCATCGCTTGAAACAGCGTCGATTCATCCAAATATTCAAGTTCCCCACCCATGGGGAGACCATAGGCCAAACGGGTCACTCTGGCAACAAAGGGCTGCGAGATCTGGGCAACATAATGGGCCGTTGCCTCACCTTCCACCGTGGGATTGGTCGCGATCACCAACTCTTCGATCTCCCCCCCCTGCAATCGCATCCTGAGACTCTCCATGTGCAACTGCTCCGGGCCAACCCCATTCAAGGGACTCAACCTACCACCAAGGACATGATACACACCACGAAAAACACCCGCCCTCTCCATGGCCATCAAGTCGGCGGGTTCTTCCAGAACACATAATAACGACGACAACCGGCGCGGATCCGCACACACCCAACAACGCGCCCCCTCTGCCAGATTGTGGCAGCAGACGCAAAATCCCACTTTATCCCGCAAATCCTCCAACGTGCCAATCACCTGTTGGATTTCCGAAATACCGCCACGCAGAAGATAATGAACCATCCTTTGGGCACTTTTCTTCCCAATCCCTGGAAATCGGGAAAGGACAAAAATGGCCTTTTCGACCGATGGCAAACCTTTCATGGCGACGCTTCCAGTCAAACAACTCTTATGGCAATCGACAAATCCGTCCGCACTAAAAGGGTAAATTGAGTCCTCCAGGGAGATTCAGTCCACCCGTTATCTTGGACAAACTCTCACGAGTCAGATCCTGCACCTTCTTCTGGGCATCATTGAAAGCCGCCGCAACAATATCTTCCAACAACTCCACATCCTCCTTATTGACCACCTCAGGATCGATGCGCACTTTCCTGACTTCCTGTTTTCCATCCATCGTCACTTCCACCATCCCGCCACCCGCCTGCCCAACGACGGTGGTTTCAGACAGCTTCTCCTGAATTTTAGCCATTTCTCCCTGCATTTTCTGCGCTTGTTTCAATATATTTCCAAGATTTTTCAATGAAGTTCTCCCAGTCAATTAGTGAAGGCTTCTGTGTTCCACAGGTGCAATGGAGAGGATCTCAGCGTTAAAACGGGTCGTCAAAGCGCACAGGTCTGGATGGGCACGAATATCCCTTTCCAGTTGGTCCATCGCCTCCTCCTGCACCCGGTTGTCCCTCTCCTGAAGGGTCTCAGGCCGACAGACCGCCCCCGCCGCGTGAACGACAATTTCAATCTTGACAGCAAACATCTGAATAATAAAATCCTCAACCGTCTTACGAATCCCCTCACAAGTCCCGAAACAATCGTTAATCCATTGCAGTTCAATACGCCCCGATTGTTGGTCATCGGGGCATCGAAACCCCAAGCAGGCCAGTTGGGTACTGAGCTTCATGGCAAGGGGCCTGTGTTTTACGCCAACAAAAGCAATAAAACGATCCCAATCTTCGGGGAAATGGGCCATTTCCATCCTGGGAGGATCGGACTGGTTCCGTGACACAAGAGGGTTTCCCAACGGTGCCGCAGCAGAAACCGGTTGCGATGGCGGTGGCATGGAAGGGCCTTGAGATTCTGTAGGCATGGCATTGCCCCCCCCTGGACCCGATTCGCTCCCCAGCACCCGAATCAGCTTTTTCAAGTCAGGGATGGGTGCCAAATAACAAGCACGCAAAAGGAGCATTTCCAAAGCACGCCACGGATGATCGGTAAGCCGTAATTCCTGGCCTCCCTTGTTCAGCACCATGTAAACCATTTGCAGATGCTCCAAGGAGACGGTCCGTACCAAATCCTTCCAGTGATCGGTAGGGGTGACATCCCCGGGACCATCCGCATCGGATAGGGTTACCTTGGCCCGAACTTCCGTATGCAAGGCGGACAGAATATCCCGAACCATACTTTCAGGCTCCACACCGTTTTGGTAAACCAGGGCTAGGGCCTCAAGCAATTTTTTTCCATCTCCAGTCAGCAGATGCGCAATGATCCCCAGAGTCGATTCACGGTTGGTCAAACCAAGAAGTTGGCTAACGGTCTCGAAAGCAACACGACCATTTCCATGGGATATAACCTGATCCAGGAGCGACAAGGCGTCACGGACAGACCCTTCAGCCGCCGTAGCAACCAGTTGCAGGGCATTGTTTTCAAAAGGGATGGTCTCTTGTTCCAAAATTCGGGACATATGCGCACAGAGCATCTCTTCGGATACCCTTTTCAGCTCATACCGTTGGCATCGGCTCAAGATGGTCGCGGGCAATTTCCGCAATTCGGTGGTTGCAAAAAGGAATTTTACATGACCCGGTGGTTCCTCCAATGTTTTCAAGAGCGCATTGAATGAAGGAACCGAAAGCATGTGAACTTCGTCCAGGATGAAGATTCGGAAGCGAGAATGGGTTGGGGCGTATCCCACCATATCCAACAATTCCCGCATCTGTTCCACCTTGGTACGGGAAGCGGCGTCCACTTCCAAGACATCGGGATGATTGCCGGCAATAATTTCGCGACAGGATCCGCAGACGCCACAAGGCTTCGAGGTGGTCCCCTGTTCGCAGTTGAGACAGAGGGCGAGAAGTCTTGCAAGGGTTGTTTTTCCGGTCCCACGGATACCGGAAAACAAGAATGCGTGGGAAAGACGCCCGCTATCCAAGGCATGAATCAGTGCCCGCGTCACATGATCCTGGCCAATAAGGGTATCGAAAGAGCGCGGGCGCCAGCGTCTGGCAAGGACGACATAATTGGACATGAGATTAAGGGCGGCTCCGGTCAGGTTGAATACGGCACACACAAGATCCCATTACCGCTGCTACCTTCCGGTCCTGACGGGGTTCATGAGGTTGTGTTGCGTATGACCTGACCATCAACACCGCCCGCGCACCTTGCAGTTTGGCAAAACGCCTACCTTGTGGGTGTTTGAGGCCATTGGTTTTTAACTGGCGGAGGGAGAGGGATTCGAACCCTCGGTACCCTTGTGGAGTACACACGCTTTCCAGGCGTGCACCTTCAACCGCTCGGTCATCCCTCCAGTGTTCATCGATCAACCCGGCTTGGCATCGAATGCCCATAACCAGCCCGGCGTTTCGGTCCAACGCACTACAGTAGAAAATTTATCGTCGCTGTTCAAAGAAAAAACGTAACAAGGCGACAGAGCATTGTGAAAAAAGGGTCGTAGACTGACCTTCCTCTTGGAGTGATTCTCCAGCAATATCATATTCTTCACCAAGGATTCCAGGCATTTTTTCCTGGGAAAATTTTTCTTGGGATTTTTCAGTAGACTTTTGGGCGAGGAAAATCCATTGGGACAATCGTGCCGCCTCCATGGCACCAAGACACATGGGACATGGCTGCAACGAGGAGACCAACTGGCAACCTGAAAGGCGATAATTGGATTGCCGCGCCGCCCCTTGGGCCATAGCACGCAATTCTGCGTGTCCCATGGGATTATTCGTCATCAGGACTTGGTTTCCGACTTCGCTGAGGAGCGTTCCAGAAGATGCGCAGAGGACGGCTCCCACGGGTACTTCGCCACGGCAACCGGCTTTGGATGCGGCCAGGATAGCCAAGCAGCTCAGGGCATCGACGTGGCTTAAGGGGTTAAAAGCGTCCATTTTGGGATGGGGTTGAATTCACGAGTCGCCTTCGATGGATTCAGCAGGTCCAAGGAAGGTCAAGTCATAGCGTTGGTGATCCCAAGCGGTTTGCGCGGTATCGCGGGAGAATACCCAGCTTTCGTGAAAGGGGTTACCTTTTTCGTCCTGCAAGGTAATCCAAACTGCGGGGTTAACATGTCCCTCTGGCCCATGGCGAGCGACCCCTTCAAGGATGACGAGATCGGGGACAAAGGCGACCGGGTATATCCATCCATCCCAGGGGGCTTTTATTTTTTCTCCCGTTTTAACGACCATGCGATACACGTTGAGGGTACGTTTATCCAGGATCATAAAATGAAGCGGGGTTGCGGCACCGGAGGCGATCATTTCGCTATCGGGTCGCGCGACGATTTTTGTCACATGGGGAGCCAGGGACAGGAGACCCTTTCCTTCTTGTTGACCCAAGGTCAAGTAGACCTTGCTGGTCTTTTGCTCAAGCAGGAAGACCGAAAGGACGAGGGTAGCGACGATAAGGACGATCAGAAATTTGCCCAAGGGAGAACGAACTGCGGATGAATGGTTGACTTGGCGGGGAGAGAGGGATTCGAACCCTCGATACCCTTTACGGATATAACACCTTAGCAGGGTGCCGCCTTCAACCGCTCGGCCATCTCCCCAACGGACTTAATGCGGGATTTTTCCTCAATTGGTCTCAGAAGTCAATGCCCCAGAGCAAAGAATTCACTTTATTCAGAACCAACCCTTGACGGTGAGATTGGTCTGAGGTACTAAGATGCCCAAGCGAATGGGCCTATAGCTCAGCTGGTTAGAGCGCACGCCTGATAAGCGTGAGGTCAGTGGTTCGAGTCCACTTAGGCCCACCATTCCATGATACTTCGGCTTGGCAAACACCCGGATCCATCTCTTTCCGTTAAAAATTATCGCCTAGAAATAACCATTTAAGGGGATGTAGCTCAATTGGGAGAGCGCCTGCTTTGCAAGCAGGAGGTCGTCGGTTCGATCCCGTCCATCTCCACCAAAACTATATCCGAAGCAGTCCGAAGAGAACGAAATAACCCGCAAAATCAACGATTGCGGGTTTTTTTGTGTCCGAAGTGTGCCGAGGAAATGCGTTGACAGCCAGAATATTTGGGGGCATCTATGGGGGCATGATTTTATTTTCAGAAGGAGATGCCCCCAATGCCTCTGACCGACACAGCAACCAAACAGGCCAAGCCCAAGGAAAAGCTTTTCCGACTCTCTGATGCTGGGGGGCTTTACTTGGAAGTTACCCCAAGTGGTGGAAAACTGTGGCGACTCAAATACCGATTTGGGGGCAAGGAGAAACGGTTAGCTTTTGGGGTCTATCCTGAAGTGTCTTTGAAACAAGCCCGTGAACGGCGTGATGAAGCCCGCCGACTTCTGGCCGAGGGTATTGACCCTGGCGAACACCGGAAGATCACCAGGGCCATGGATAAGAGCCGCACCGAGGATACTTTTGAAGCGGTTGCCCGTGAATGGTTCTCGAAGTTTTCACCAACGTGGGCAGAGACGCATTCCAGCAAAATCATTCGACGGCTTGAGGTGGATATTTTTCCCTGGCTGGGTGGGCGTCCAGTCAAAGAGATTTCCGCATTGGAGTTGCTGACCGTCCTACGTCGCATTGAAGACCGTGGAGCGTTGGACACTGCGCACCGTGCTAAACAGAATTGCGGACAAGTGTTTCGATATGCTGTTGCAACGGGTCGAGCCGAATATGACCCATCGTCTGCCTTGCGTGGTGCGCTTCCTCCCGCCAAGGGTGGGCATTTCCCTTCCATCGTTGAACCCCAGGCCGTTGGGGAACTGCTCCGGGCCATTGATGGTTATTCGGGATCCTACGTTACCAAATGCGCCTTGCGGTTGGCTCCGTTGGTCTTTGTCAGGCCGGGTGAACTCCGGCACGCTGAATGGGCTGAATTTGATCTTGATAACGCGACATGGACCATTCCAGGCGAAAAGATGAAAGCGGGGGAAAAACACATCGTTCCTTTATCCATCCAGGCGGTTGCCATCCTCCGAGAGATTCAACCACTTACCGGAAGCGGGAAATATGTGTTCCCTGGGGAGCGCACCACCACCCGTCCGATGAGTGAAAACACCGTCCTGGCCGCTTTGCGTCGCATGGGGTATCCCGTTGGCGCAATGACAGGGCATGGCTTCCGGTCCATGGCCAGCACGATCCTGAATGAACAGGGTTGGCACCGGGACGCCATAGAACGTCAATTGGCGCATGGGGAACGCGATGCCGTGCGAGCCGCTTACAATCACGCCGAACACATGCCAGAACGCAAAAAGATGATGCAAGCTTGGGCAGATTATTTGGACCAACTGGCAGGGAGAAACGTGGTGCCGATCAAAGCAAAGGCAGTTTAACCCTGCACCAAGATACCCGGTCTACCGCGACGGCGGGAAAAGGTGGAAACCTCAACTACCCTGGCCGGGTCCATTATTGAGGACGCCAGAGGATGCGTAATATGAAAACGTGGAGAACGGTGGGTGAACAACTAAAATACGCAATGAAATTCATGATTTCAGAAGATGATAATCGGCTTACCGCTACAGAGGCATTGTCCTGTGCTGAAGAGGCAATAGATAAATTAGATTGGATACGGTGGCATCACATTGAAGACTTCGGGGAAGCGGATATATACAGGCTTAAACGAAAAGCTGAAGCAAAGCCCGTTATTCTTGAAAACTCCCGAAAAGCATTTCCTCAATTCTTGATCGATGGCCTATATATTGGATACGGTTATGTTGATGTTCTATCAGAGAAACGAGAGCCAATAAAGCCACATCTATGGGAGTTTCTTGTCATCGATTACGACAAGAACTCAGCATCAGGAGGCGGTATATCCTATAATGGGTTGCGTTTTTTGGTTAGGCGGGAATTGACCCCCGATGAGAGGGAAGAAATTGACCAAGAAGTGTCAAATACGATTATCCCGCCAGGAAAAGTTCCTTCATCAGTCAAGATTGTTCTGCCAGAGGAACCCATAAAGTTTCAAATGGTAAAAGAAACTGTCCACCCTTTAGCAACGGGAAAGAAAGAAACGCCATTGGATCGGAAGCACCGTTTGGAGAAATGGCTTAAAGAAGAGATGGCCGTTAATCCGAGAGGAGCAAAGACTCGCGTGGCAAAGAGAGAAGGCATTACCACTCAAGCACTTGCCAAGATTTTTAAGAACTACCATGGCCTTGACCCCTAAAAAAGAACGTAACCGTTACGTAAGGGTTACCTTTCAACAAAAAAATAATAAATAATTATAATAAGTTGAAACAATTTTTAAATGCAACTTGACAGTAACCCGGTTACCTAGCGCAATTAAGGAACCTCTACCAACCAATGGTTAATGAGGTTCCAAAATGTCCAAACAAGATTTTTCCCCCACCGAAATCGTACCGCCCCCATACACCCCTCTCGACAAAATTTTACGGCGTCCTGCCGTGTCCGAAATCACTGGGTTGAGCCGGTCCACCCTTCATGACTACGTGCGAAAAGGAATTTTTCCTGTCCCCGTCAAGCTTGGGCCGCGAAACGTTGGTTGGAAAGCATCACAAGTCAGTGCATGGATTAATTCCCGTCATCCAAAAGGTTGAGGGAGATTTTTTCATGAGCCAGAAAAACGAAACCCCCATCGATGGATGGGGGCGGTCTTACGGGCGTTCGGGACGCTCTGAAGGAAGCCCGATTGTGCCGGATTCGGGCGTCCCTTTCCAGGGAAAAAATCCCCGTCTGGATGTTGACCGAATCCGCCATGCGGCGGAAGGCCAGTGGGGGCGGATTCTCCCCGCTTTGGGATTGGAACCGAAATTCTTGTCCAACAAACATGGACCCTGCCCTTTTTGCGGCGGCACCGACCGTTTCCGACTCGACGACCGAAATGGCTCCGGGTCGTTTTTTTGCTCGCAGTGTGGGCCGGGTGACGGGTTTTCCATGGCGGCGCGGCTTCTGAGCCACGGGCAGCAGGATTTCCCGAAAACCCTTGGAGCGATTGCCGACGTGATTGGGATTGTAGACGATTTGCAACCTGCCAAGAATCATTCCTCACCCAAGGCCGCACCACGGCACCCTGAATCGCTACCTGATCGAGCCGCACAGGCTGCCGAAAAGGCGTCCATCGTTTGGCGTGCATCGACCCCAGCACGGGAAGATCACGGGTATTTGCAGCGAAAAGGTGTTCAAGCAACGGAAACATTGAAGGAAATCTGCCTTGATAAACTGGTCGAAATCATCGGATACCGTCCAAAAGGCAAGTCTGGGCCATTCCAGGGTGAAACGGTGTTGGTTGCGCCGATCCGCGTGGGCGACGAGTTGACGAGTCTATCCCTGGTCGATCCAGATGGCAGAAAACATTTCCTGGCTGGTGGGCAACTCAAGGGCGGCTATTGGTCTACGCAACCCCTCCCAGGGGGCGATTTGCCGGGGCTTTGGTTTTTGATAGGGGAAGGGATCGGCACATGCCTTTCCGCGTGCCATGCGGTTCCTGGGGCTGTTGGCGTGTCGGCTATGATGAATTCCAACCTGCCCGCCGTCTCTCAATTCCTCCGGGGGCGATTTCCAAGGGCGAAAATCACCCTCTTGGCCGACGTTGAAAAGAAATCTGGCGCACCGGACAAGTTCGCGGTCCAATCCGCAATGGCCATCGGTGGATTTTTGGTCATCCCCGATTTTGGCGAAGCCCGCCAGGAAAAAGACACCGACATTAATGATGTTCATCGGCTCTTTGGCCTGGAAAAGGTACGTCTTTCCATCGAGTTGGCGCGTATCGTCAAGGCTGTTGCCGAGGCACGACCAGGGCCGATCCTGGGGGGGCATTCTGGCATGAACGTCATGTCGGGAAATCTCCCCAACCATGGCGTTGGCTATCGGCGGATGGCTGAAGTTCAAGCTGAACCTGTTCAATGGCTTTGGCCTGGACGGATTGCCAAAAAGAAACTGACATTACAAGCGGGTGATCCTGGCCTTGGAAAAAGTCAAATCGGCCTATATCAAGCTGCGGTCGTTTCGACAGGCGGTCTATGGCCGGATGGAAGCCAATGTTCCAGGCCAGGAAACGTGGTGATCATCAGTGTTGAGGACGATCCAAGCGACACTATCAAGCCTCGACTTGAGGCATGTGGCGCGGACATGAACAAAATTTTCATTCTTGAAGCTATTCACGACGTTGATTCCCAAGGGCGAAAACGGAAGCGCGGATTCAACCTTCAAGAGGATTTGGGCCGTTTGGAAACGATGATCGACCAAATCGGTGGAGCAGATTTAATCCTCGTTGACCCGGTGTCAGCATACGTCGGGCGTACCGACAGCTACAAAAACTCCGATGTTCGGGCGTTGCTCGCACCCCTGTCCGATTTGGCGTCCAGGCGGGAATGTGCGGTCGTCGCTGTTTCTCATCTAGCGAAATCCGGTTCCAGCGCAATGACCAAAATCTCTGGCAGTTTGGGCTTTATTGCGGCGGCACGGGCGGGCTACTTGATCGTCAAAGATCCAATCGACAAAGAGAAGCGACTTTTCTTACCAGTTAAAAACAACATCGGCATCGACCAGACGGGGTTTGCCTTCCGTATTCAATCGGTGGAATTGCCATCAGGCATCCAGACTTCCAAAATTGGATGGGAAGCGGACCAGATTTCAACTACAGCAGATGAGGCGTTGGCCGCGCAGTGTTCCAACCAAGAGGAAAGATCACAACTGGACGAGGCAAAGGAATTTTTGGTGGACCAATTAAAGAACGGGCCAATCGATGTGCAAAAGATCAAAACCGAATCGCGGGGGGCAGGCGTTTCGGAAATTACCCTTCGCCGAGCAAAAACCGCACTGAAAATCAAACCCAGGAAGGAACCTATCTCAGGAAGGTGGAAATGGGCCTTGCCCCCTTCCAGTGATGAAAAAAGAGGCACTGCCAACCAAGATGCTCATCCACCCACCCACGATCACCTTGATCACCTTGATCACCTTGATCAACATGCATCACACACATCATATAAAAATAATATAAATAATAATAACCCCAGGATACCTTCTATAGGAAAACTAATAGAAGGTGATCAAGGTGATCAACATGCTCATGATGATCGTGGGTGGGGGGATGAGCATCTTGGTCAGATTGACCTTGAAAATAACGGGGAGATTTTTTGACATGGGCGTCCAACACGTTTTTGAATCACTCAAAAAATCTGGATTGAAGGTTTCTATCCTGGATGGTGATCAGCTTTTGGTTACTCCACGCGAAAAGATCACAGCCGAATCCCGCGCCATGATCCGGGAACATAAGGCTGGGTTGGTTCGTTTGCTCCAAGGCGTGGCCACCGGCACCCCAAATCCCCCTCCTGGAAGGCCCACCACTTTTCTCCAAGAACCCGGCACCCCAACTCCCGACAGCCACAACCAGGCGGAAGAATCGCTGATCATGACGGGTGAAGACGCCTTCCAGGAAAGATCCTCTATCATCGAGTCCGAGGGTAGGATCCCACGGGATTGGGCTGAGGGGTTGGCGCGGATCGCCACCATGGACAGGCCGAATGACATTCCACCCCGACGTTGGGAGATGATCGTCAAGACGGCGGCAATATTCGCGGAACGGTGGGCGGCGGAGGCTTCCCGACTCGGATGGACCACGGAAGAGGTTTTCGGGATTCATCAACATGGGCCAAACGTTCGGTTCGATTCGATGGGGCTGGTTTATTCCTTGGCCGACGACCGGGTAAGCCTTGAATCCATCGACCATGAAAAGGCCGTGATCCGGGTAAACAACGGGGCTGTGCAAACCTTTCGGCGCGAACCCTCTGGAAGGTCTGCCGTTCGTTTGCTATGGGATCAAGGAAGGCAGCAATGAAGGGCATTTGGCTTTCAATGGCCGACGTGACCAAGGCATTTCAACGCGGAGAAATTTCGTTTTCAAAGGCCGTCCAACTGGCAAAGGACATCAGAAGCCGGGAACTTGAGGGAGATTCTTATTGCCAATCATCCGAAAAAAGAGAGGAGTTTACGATGAAAATTTATCCTGAATTTATTGTTGCGGCATATCTTATCAACCAAGGCTGTGAAGCCGACCCCAAGTTTCTTGATACCGAAGAAGGAATGGAAATCCTTCTCGAAATGATTCGACATGCTCCACCCAACTTTCACGACCAGTTGAGGGCAAAACTTCTTGAAGTCAGGGGGCCACTTCCAAAGCCGCATGGCTTCGGCGATGACGGGAAACCGCTATTTCTCCCCAGCCAAATTGCCGCATGGGCCGGAACAACGGAGTCTTACGTAAAAGAACATCTCGAAGAATTACAAACCGAATATGGAGAAGACTATTACCATCGGGGTCCAGTCCATCCGTGCCAGTGAGATGGGAAAGAGGCAAAGGGTGTAACCAGTCGTTACACCCTTTCGGCTCTGAGAACATGCCTCGTCAAACCGTTTGTGGCGCGTCATCCCCTCAATGGCAAGGGGATGTTCATTTACGGCAAAAGACGCAGTAGAAAGGCTCCCATGATGGTTGTTGGGTCCTTCCAGGCTTGTTCACATGCGGGTACCGTTCGATCCCCAACATTGGGCTTGGCAGAGGCGCATTTACTTACTTGACAAGTCGAATGGCTGGTAAAGTTTGGACCAACATAACAGACCGAAATATAACGATAAATTTTAAAAACTTACTTGACAACTTACTTGACAATTTTTCCGTCTCTTGGATCGGTTGATACCTTATGCCAGAAATCCAAGTCACAGGCAGTCAGAGTCGAATTAGAATCCGTGGGAATGCCTTACCAGCCCGCTTGTGGCGCGTTTTGGCATGATTACGCCTAATCCCTGTTCGGCAGAACTTAAAACACGCCAGAACGCTTCCTGTGAGTCTTGGCGGGCAAAATAGTGGCACGTAGAGATTCCCCTTGAATTCCCTTCTGGATGGGCTTAGGGTTTTGACACGGGGTTGCAAGCCCCAATCAAGTAGCGGAAACCGCATCCGTCAGTCATGCGGTATTTTTGTGCCTGGAATCTGGGTATGCTCTATGCGTGCCTGTCTTCTGGCCGGGTGTGGGCGAATACAATACCCTTCCAAGGGAAATTAGCCCGCCGACTACTTGCGGCTTGCAACACCCGACCATTCAACCTCCCTGCAAGGAGCAAGTAGCCAATGTCCGACCAATCCAAAGAATCTCCGTATGACGAACTAATTGAACGCATCGAACATTCTGCAATTCCTTTCGGAGTCCCAAGGTGTCGCTGATTTTCCCAGTGAAAACATGCTGAGTTTGTCGGTCAATGGGACGCAAGGGTTCAGAATTCTCCTCGATCAACTTGCGGATACCGTCTATCGATCCACAAAGAGATTGCAAAGAGAAGACCGGAGGGAAACCCACGTCCAAGGTTGACCCCATTTGTAACGGGCTGAAAATTGAGCCGTTTTAGGGAATCCCCCAGGGATGACTCATCACCGCCAGGGAAGGCGGTTTGATGGGGTCGCGTTTCGCTACCCCCTTTCGCACACCCCGACCTTTTTGATTCCCCAATTTTGGGGAATCAATATAGTCCTGTTCCCCCATGTGATGACTCAATCTGGAAGTTCCAAAGGATTTTAACGAGCGCAATTTTACGCCCGTCGAATATCGTAACGCCAAAGGCGAGATGCACCCATGCCCGCCAGGGAAGGCGGTTTGAGGGTGTCGCGTTTCGCTACCCCCTTTGGGGATCCTTCAGATATTCGGTATCTCCTGGGGGCCGCCAAGGGTGTCCACAATCTGGACGCCCTTGTTTGCTCCCCAAATTTGGGGAGCAACCGGCTCAATTTTCAGCCCGTAGAATCGATGAAGTCGCGTTTTGCTACTCCATTGGGGTTTGCACAGTACGCAGACCCTTTTTCAGAGTTTTCCGAAGAACTTACACAAGTCTTGGTTCTCAACGAGTCCGAACCTCGAACCTCGAACCTTGCCCACATCCCCTTTTCCCCGTCCAGTGTGGATGCATCAATCATTCAATATTCCCTGATTTTTTCCATACTTGTTTAAATTGCCGTCAAAAAGAAACAGCCTCAAAAACAACCAAAATAGCCTCGAACCTCGAACCCAAAATTTAAGGGTGTGACTATCGATTTTTCGAGCCTTGCGCTCCCGTACTGTAAAAACAACTTGGAAGAACCTACCTTGTGTGGGGCCGTCGTCTCAATGTCGAAGGGTAGGCGGTCAGGCCACCAACCGATAACGGTTCCTCTTCCCGTAGAATCTGATTCGCGCCAGGAAATTATTCATATTCTTTTGAACCCGCCATTCTTGCCACACCCTGATTTCGTCTTCCCACCACCCAATATTTTTCCCCCTTTGACACCCAGTAGTTTGCCCCATTAATTCACCGAATACCGATCAGCAGCAGAAAAATGGGGTCAGGTCTTGTATTGCGACATTTCCTTTTCAAAACGTTTTACTGCCCGGTTGACCGTAGCGTAATGGACATCAAAAAGGTCGGCAATTTCTTTCATGGAATAATCACCCGAGAGGTAGGCTTAAGCCATGGCCTGATAGTGCAGAGCTGCCTTGTCATACTCTGCAAGCGACTTGACCAGTGGTCTCCTCTGACGTCGAGGCACCTCTCGCAGATCGTTCGCCAAGACCTGACCCCAGGCATGTGTGACGGGTGAAAGGCTACATCCTTAGTTGGCGAAATCATCAAGGAGGAATTTTGTCTGCTGTCTGGTCGGGTCTCGTGGTACACTTATCCCAGTTGTCACCCTGCAAAGGAGGTTTTCCCATGAGTACCGCGATTGCGTTTGACACGTATGTCTTTGTGAAAAAACTCAAGGATGCTGGTATGCCGGAGGAGCAGGCCAGAATTTTGGCTGAGACCCATACCGAACTGATTGAGGAACGTTTGGCGACAAAGCGGGATTTAAAAGAACTGGAAACCAACCTCCAGCGCGACATCGAGTTTGTCCGGCGCGACGTAAAGGAGATGGAATTACGGCTCATGATTCGCCTTGGCGGAATACAAGCTGCATCGATAGCGATTGTAGCGGCACTGGTAAAGTTGCTTTGATCCCTAGGGAAAGTTGCTCTTGCATGACCCCTCCCCGCATAGCGACCTCTTTGACATATCATTTCAATTGCTGTTGTATCGTAATAATCTTTGGTAAAATTCTGAGAAATTTTTCTACTAATTCTGGATCAAAATGGCGGCCACTTTCCTTCTTGATCAATTCCACAGAATCACCGATCGGCCAAGCAGCCTTGTAAGGACGTGTACTTGTCAACATACAAGAATGGGGTCAGGTCTTGCATTGCATACAAGAATGGGGTCAGGTCTTGCATTGCGACATTTCCTTTTCAAAACGTTTTACCGTAATGCAAGACCTGACCCCAGACATGTGAATGTCGTAATGCAAGACCTGACCCCAGGTGTGCAGCCTGACCCCAGGTGTGTGAATGTCGTAATGCAAGACCTGACCCCAGGTGTGTGACCCCAGGTGTGCAGCCTGACCCCAGGTGTGCAGCCGTGGCGGCGGCGGTGTCAAAATGGGAATTTAATCTGTTGTCTGGAAGAGTCTCGTGGTACGCTGATCCCAGTTGTAACCCTGGAAGGAGAATGCAGCATGACTACGACGACGTTTGACACATTGGCGTTTTCTGAAGAACTCAGAGCCGCCGGGGTTCCAGAAATGCAAGCAAAAGCACATGCCAAAGCGTTATCCGCTATCGCCAGCGAAAAATTGGTGTCTCAAGAGTACCTGGATACGCGGCTGAAGGAACTTGAGTATCGGCTAACCCTGCGCCTTGGCGGGATGATGGCAGCATCAGTCGCCGTGGTGGCAGCACTGGTGAAGTTGCTTTGATCCCTGGGGAAAGTTGCTCTTGCATGACCCCTCCCCGCATAGCGACCTCTTTGACATATCATTTCAATTGCTGTTGTATCGTAATGATTTTTGGTAAAATTCTGAGAAATTTTTCTACTAATTCTGGATCAAAATGGCGGCCACTCTCCTTCTTGATCAATTCCACAGAATCACCGATCGGCCAAGCAGCCTTGTAAGGACGTGTACTTGTCAATGCATCAAAAACATCGGCAACCGCAACAATCCGCCCCTCCAAAGGGATCTCTTCACCTTTTAACCCTTTAGGATAACCGCTTCCATCCCATTTTTCATGGTGCGTCAAAGCGATGGTCTGCGCCGTTCGTAAAAGGTTGGAATGGTGATCCCCCAATATCTTGGCTCCAATCTCTGGATGTTTCTTCATTAAAACCCATTCTTCATCCGTCAACGGTCCTCCCTTCATTAAAATTTGATCCGGTATGCCAATCTTGCCGACATCATGCATCGGTGCCGCATAAAACAAACACTCCAAACGATCTCCAACCATGCCTGTTTCCTGAGCTAACAGTCTACAGTAATGACTCATGCGGATGACGTGCAAACCTGTTTCGTTATCCTTGAATTCCGCAGCCCGACTCAAACGATGAATAATCCCTTGCTGTAAATCTTCCAATTCCTTTGTACGTAATCGGACCGTGTTCTCCAATACCTTGCTGTGCTGTGCCATCGCCATGTGGGCACGAACACGCGCTAAAACAACCTGGCTGTTAAATGGCTTGGCAATGAAATCCACTGCTCCCATGTTAAAAGCTCGCATTTCCAAAATTTGTCCCGCGTTCCCCGTAAGAAAAAGAACCGGAATGCCACGGGTCAAATCATCTCGCTTTAAAGTGGATAATACTTCATAACCATCAATGTCGGGTAAAACCATGTCCAAAAGGATCAAATCTGGAGGTTCATCACATTTTACCATGCCAAGAGCCGATTCACCATTGAGTGCAACACGTACATTGAAAAATGGAGAAAGAATCTCATCAATGGCGGTGACAATAATGGGGTCATCGTCTACCACCATAACCGTATTGATATCGGCTGGCGATTCAAAAAGCATATCTTTTCCCCTTATGAATCACGATCGGGTTTATTATTTGTCATCCTCTGAATTGAACTTGCCAAAGTCTCTGCTGCTTGTTTCATGTCATAGCGATTTAACTGGTCCGTCATCGTTTCAACGACATCTTGAGATAATATATTGGAAATATTTTCTTTATGTTTATGAAAAATTCGAATACTTCTTGTGTCGCCCCGCCGTAACAACTCCTGAAGCCTTCCAATAACTTTGTCCACATTGGGATGATCATAAGAGGACTTTATGATAGCCTGCGGGTTCTTCATGGCGCGAATTCCACCCATGACCTGTTCAAGAGAACATAACAAACGAGATAGCAATTCATGCTCACCCACATCGGGATTCATGTTCTTCGTGAACCATTCTTCAAAATTGATGGCGTGAGACCTCAAATCGTTGGCACCAAGGGTTCCTGCAATCCCTTTAAGGGTATGCGCTAACCTGATCGCCTGATGACGATCACCAGAATTGAGTGCCGCTACAAGGTGTAGACCTGACAATGCATGTGCATCATGAAAGCTCTTTAACAGCTTGCGATAAAGTTTGATGTTATTTCCCAATAAAGCTAGACCCACGTTGATATCAATGCCAGGCAATTCAGAAGGAAAATATTTCTCTTTCAACGCAGGCTCTTCCAAACATAACGTTTGCTCGGACTCATAGGCCGGTGATTGCTCATCCCTTACAGGACGAATCCACGCAATCAGCTTTTTAATAAGCGTCTCATAATCTAACGGCTTTCCTATATAGTCGTTCATACCAGCATGCAAACATTTTTCTTTCTCTTCCCCTTGAACGCCCGCAGTCATGGCAATGATGGGTAAATGGGTCAACTCCAGACGGTTGCGGATAATTTGCGTCGTTTGCAAACCATCAAGTACAGGCATCTGAACATCCATCAACACACCATCTATTTGTCGTTGTTCTAAAATATTAAGTGCTTCAACACCATTGATGGCAATATATGTCTTCAAACCTGCAAGCGTCAGGGCCTCCAAAGCAACCATACGGTTGATCTCATTATCTTCTACCAAAAGAAGTTGGCCACCACCCAACAATTCCCGCGCACGAAGTTTTTTCGCAATTTCCTTCCAGTTTCTTTTCAATCCCCATTTTTTACCAGCATAGGATTTTTTCCCCTCTAAAAGATCCATGACAACATCCAGTATCAAGGAGCCATAGACAGGTTTGGTAATCATTGCAGAATAGGGAACATTCTCCAAAAGTTGAGAAGTCCCCTTGTTTTGGTCATAGGTATTGATCAAATAGACGACGGGAAGATGTGCCAATCCCGGTTGGCTACGTAATTTCTGTGTCAGTGATATAATATCCGAACCATACAGATTACAATCCAAAAAAACAATATTGACCTTGGCCTTCCATTCATCCATAGCCTCCAGCAAAGATATTTCATCGCTATAGCTGTAGGCCATAAAATTCATATCCGCCAGCGTGCGAACCAGCGTATCTCGTGCCGTAGCATTGTTCAGGGCACACAATGCATGGATTGTTTGTCTCATACTGGGTGTTTCTGGACGCTTGCCCGCCACACGTTTCCAGGGCAAGGAAACGCGAAAAGTGGATCCTGTTCCCAACAGGCTTGCCACTTCAATGGTTCCATCCATGGCCTCAACCAGTTTCTTGCAGATGGTCAATCCAAGTCCGGTCCCACCAAACATCCTTGATGTGGTGGCATCCCCTTGATCAAAAGCGGTAAAAATACGCGAAATATTATCATTGGATATACCGATACCCGAATCACGAATACTGAAACAAATCGTGGGAATGGTGTCACTGGATTCGGATGTGGTCATTGTGAGAGATATTTCTCCGGTTGGGGTAAACTTGATGGCATTGCTGATCAGGTTGGATAAAACTTGTTGTAACCGAAATGAATCTCCAATAATCTGGTCTGGAACTGTCCTATCCTTGTAAATGACAAACTCCAAATTCTTTTCATAGGCCCGCGTAACGGTCGTATTGATCAGGTTTTTAATCAATGGATCCAAAGAAAAGGGGGCGTTCTCTATTTTCATTCCCCCCGCCTCAATTTTGGAAAAATCAAGGATGTCATTGATCGTCGTGAGGAGAATTTCTCCCGAATCCCGTAACCCTTCGATCCAACGTTTTTGATTGCCTTTAAATCCGCTCGCCCGCAGCAATTCGATCATCCCAAGCATGCCGTTGATCGGAGTACGAATTTCATGGCTCATCGTTGCCAAAAAATTGCTCTTCATGGCATTTGCCTGGACGGCGGCATCTTTTTCCCGCCGTAAGGTTTCCGTTTGCAAACGATCAGAAATGTCGTTTTCCATCCAAACCAGTTCACCACTGCTGAGCCGGTAGATTTGCGATTCACACCACCCTTTCATACGACCATCGGCACAGGAATAAGGCGCCACCGATTGCGACCAAACCTCCGATAGCGTCGCTTTGAGGGCAGGCCAAACGGGGGTATTTTCAATATCGGGAAAAAAATCTTTGATAGATCGACCCAAACATTGGGATTTCTCCAAATGATTCAATGACTCACCGGCATGGTTGATATCGACGATCTTAAAATCATTTCCCTGGGGCTTGAGTACAATGGCCGCAACCATCATGTGTTCAAAAAGATTCCGAAAACGCCCCTGACTGTCGTTAAGAAGATGAATCAGTTCGCCAACATGGTTGACCGCAAGGCTGAGATGGAAAATTTCCAGACAACCAAACATCTCCTTTGCAGGCAGTTGCCCCTTGGTTTGGTGTATATCACAAAGTCGGCGATAAACCCTTTTGACCGGCCTGACGGCGAGCCAGTAGACGGTACCACCAATTAGCAAAGAAAATGAAAGAAGAAAACCTGTAAAAAGCAACTGCAAATGCAATACGTGCGTCTCATGTTTTTTGATTTGGCTCGCCAAAACGTCAGCAGATTTTCCAATGATTCCAAATGCCCGACCTTCCAGGCGATACCCCAGTTCCTGGTAGTGATAGTCCCTTTCCATGTTCTTGAGCCACTGCAAATTGAAAAAGACCGTAATGACCAAAATTATCAAGGAAACCCCAGCCAGTTGCATGATCATCGGAATTCTTGCCACGATCCTGCTATATTTTGTTGTAAGATTGCTCATTTAGGAATCTCATTGATTATAATTATTTTATAAATGGCTATTATTGCAGGTCATTACCATGGATACGTTGGCAAAGCACTTTTCATGACGACGGCATCGGAAGCACCACAGCCAGAACCATGCCATGCGCCTTGAATGAGACCCTGAACAGGAGGGAAAATGTTGGGAAATATGATATCTATACATTTGTTAAATAATGATATTTTCCATGGATGACGGTCGTGATGTTGATAAGATTCTATGTTAGATGCACCCTTTTCTGACCCCGTGCTTGATCTCGGAAAGAAGAAGAATCTTTTATATCTGGCAATAATTCTTAAACCATCCCCAGCCAGACATGGAAGCTTGAACAAAAACGAGACATATCCGCATCGTCTTCGTTTCGTAGGTGCAATATCCATTGAAAATGCACCCTGAGGGTGGTAGGATAAAAATATCATGCAACCCAATCCTACCCTGGAGAGCTGAATGAATAATCATAAGTTGAAGGCGTGGCGTGGCCGTATGGGATGGAGCAAAACCGACGCCGCAAAAAAGCTGGGTGTGTCACGCAACCAGTATCTTCGCTATGAAAAGGGCATTGGCAACGATGAAAAAAAAGTCAAAATTCCACAGACCGTGGCGTTGGCCTGTGAAGCTTTGGAAACCCGGCCCATCCTCGCCAACTTGCGGGAGATGGTCGGGCGTTATGGTGTGGAAATAACGGACGCCACCCCCGTTCAGGATTCTGCCGGAGATCCCGTGGAAGAACAGACACTCCCGGAAGAGAAAAAGAAAGTTTCAAAGAAAAAAGCGCAAAAAAACAAGGAATCCGAACCATCAATAGAGAGGTCAACCCCAAAATGAACAGGCTCATGCAATTTTTCACATCCGGGTCATCCAAGACGCGGCACCGTGGTCGAGAAGGATCGCTTTGGCAGTTCAGTTGGCCAGCAGTGAGCGATTTTGTGTTGCGTTGCCAGGATCGGGATTGTCTGCAAAATGGAAACCGGGGCGATGTAATTCCAAATCCTCCAGCGCATCGGCGTCATCCAGGCTGAATCCGGCTATGACCGCCGTTTCAACCCTCCGCCACCCCAGGGGTACCCCCTCTCTATGAGGTGCATCTTGCTGCCTTTGGGGTGACGTGGACGCTTTGTGAGAATCAAGGCCCGATCATCCCAATGGGGTTGCAGCGTTTCTTTGTCTCCACACCACCCGGTCTGCCACGTTCGGGTCGTAAATATTTTTCTTATTGCCAAGAAATTCTTCATAGTCCCCCCCTGATATCCTGCACACGATTGCTTGCTCATGAAGGGGGGTCTTCTCCCCTTGCAAGCGCGTAACAATTTTTTTCTCATGCTATCATAAAATACTGATAAATATATAATTAACTTTATGGTCCGATGGCGTTGGCTACGGGATCAATAGGGCGACTTTCGGTCTTGAGAAAAATAATGGTTGACTGTGGCATGAAAATTTCTCTGTGAATCATGCGCTACACTGAATAACCATTACGATGGAAAATAATATGGATAATGAAAAGAATAGAAATGGGGGTGGGTCAGATCCGCTCGTATCAAAAGAAAATCAAGATGACTCATCAGGTTCCAATAGCCACTCTGAGGGAAGAATCAGCGGTAGCAACCTGCTTGAAACGATGGATTTGGATTTAGACCCCCATGGGGATGAAATGGTATTCCTGAGCAACTCCATGAAAACGTTGATTCGGAGGGCCAAACAGGTGGCCTTCCTCGACTGGCCCATCCTGTTGCAGGGAGAGTCGGGTACCGGAAAAGATGTTGTGGCTAGGCTGATTCATCGCGAGTCCAAACGCAGAGATGCCCCCTTCGTATGTGTCAATTGTGGGGCCATACCTGAAAACCTGGTAGAGGCAGAGTTGTTTGGTCACGAAAAAGGGGCGTTTACGGGGGCCATTTCGGCCAGAAAAGGGTACGTCGTCGAAGCTGATACAGGAACCTTGTTCCTCGATGAAGTCGGGGAATTACCACTCTCCGCTCAGGTTAAACTGCTCAGGGTCATCCAGGAACGCGAAGTGATCGCCCTGGGATCCGTAAAAACACAGCATGTTAATTTTCGTATCATCGCCGCAACCAATCGTGATCTGTTAAAAGAAGTCTCTTCTGGTCGATTTCGTAATGACCTTTTTCACCGGTTGGCGGTCGCAGTCTTCAAAATACCCCCTTTGAGGGAGCGCATGGAAGACTTGGAAGCCCTGATTGCAGCCTTTGTCAAAAATATCAACCGGGAATTGGAGCAACATCCGGCCCTGGGGGAAAAGAAAAAAATCTCAGACAAAGCCAATGAATTTCTCCTGGGATATAACTGGCCGGGAAATATTAGAGAACTCCGTAATACCCTCCTGAGAGCGATGCTTTGGAGTGAACATCATACTGTAAAATTGAAAGATATTGAAGATGCCATATTTTCATCCCATGAAGATAATACGGAAGATATACTGGGAAGAAGTTTTGGAGCCGACTTCCGTCTCGTCGATATATTGACCAAAGTGGCCGACAACTATTTTGAAAAGGCATTTTTAGAAAGTGCTGGAAACAAAGCGATGGCAACAAGACTTCTGGGATTGCCCAATCCGACAACCTATTCAAACTGGGTCAAGAAATATCCCTGGGAGAAAAATGTCAAATGATCATTGTATTATAGTAGCAGGCGGATACAGGAGAATAGTTATCAATCCTCATCTCTTTCATTAGTTTTGTTGAGTAATAAGATTTCTACCGGAGAAACTATGGGGTTTTGGCATGAGTGCGATGAAAGAAATTTCCAATGTTATTTGTGTAGCAAAACCACTTGATAGAAACAATATTCTACCAGGTTTACCCAGTATCTGTCATGCCTCTGCTGTGGAAAATATGGTGCAACCGGAAACCATCGATCAAGATTTTCCTTTCGTCTTTTTCAGCAACCCCATGAAAGATCTTGTCCGTCGCCTTTGTTTGATAGCCCCCACGGAAAGACCGGTATTGATTCAAGGAGAGTCGGGGACAGGAAAAGACACCGTGGCCAAATTGCTCCATGCTTATTCTCATCGCAAACATCAACCACTCGTCCGTATCCATTGTGGATCCATCCCGGAGCAACCAGCCGAAATCTGGTGGAAAGCCGCCCATGCGTCCTCTGTCTGGCGACGATTGTTTTCCTCGGAATTGATACCACCGGAAATCAATTCGGGGACGTTGGTGTTGGATAATGTGGACGAACTTCCGAAACCTTTTCAAGCCGATCTACTCCGCATTATCAATAGGGTGATGCCCATTATTCATGAGAATCACCAGCCAGATTGGGATGCGTTCCGCGTGGTAACAACCACAAAAGTTAATCTAGCCGAAAAAGTGCGAAACAGGCAATTTATTGGCGGACTCTTGTATAAAATTAGTGCCATTTCCCTCACCGTGCCACCCCTGAGGGAACGACATGACGATATAAATTATTTAATCGATTTGACGGTCAAGAAAATCCATAGCGAATTGATATCAAGTAATTATCCGCTCTCCAGTCTGGTGCAAATATCTCATGAGGCAAGAGAATTCCTCATGAATTATAATTGGCCGGGAAATCTTCATGAACTCTACAATACCCTTGCACGGACCATCCTATGGTCGGAAAATAATCTGATTTGCCCTGATATTTTAAAAGGTTTCATGCATGATTAAATTTATATCAACATAAATTATAGGTATCATGATGAAACACCTTGAATCAATATTACTGATTATCGATGATAACCCTGCCGATATTGATGTCCTTGTGGAAATGGTGGTGTTTCAGAATTATTGTGGCTTTCAATCAGTGGTATCCTTTGCCGTATGAAAATCAACTCTCAGGTGGAGGATGTGGAAATGGCTGTGTTGGATGTGAAATGCCACAGATGTGCTGGATTGAATGTCGTAAAGCATGGCAAACTTCCTGGTAGAAAACAGAGGTATCGCTGTGGTTCTCCTGACTGTGGTATGATGACCTTTATTCTGAATTACACGGCTATTGGTCGAACTCAAGAGGCTAAGACCAAAATTGTAGACATGGCCATGAATGGAAGTGGAATAAGAGACACAGCCAGGGTATTGAAAGTCAGCCCAACAACTGTGATTGCGGAAATTTAAAAAAAAAGAACCTTTTCTTGAGAATGCTGAGCGTCGTTAGACACGAAGGGGATTTTCTCATGTCTGCTTGTTTAAAATAGAACTCAGGGTCTTTCTGGCTCTCCCACAGATTCAGTTAGGAGCTAAGCTGGTATTATTTTCCTTGGGCCGGTCTCCCGATGGTTTTTTACCCGTAATCCTGAAAATAAGTTCTTCGGCGATGTTGGTGACATGATCACCGATCCGTTCCAGGTTATTGGCCATGAATAACAGATGGATACATGATGTAATATTGCCATGATCTTCAAACATATGGGTCAAAAGCTCTCGAATCATACTGCCATACAAGGCATCTACGGCACTATCTCCTTGCCAGGCTTTCATGGCCAAATCGACATTTTCATCAATCCAGGAATGTTGCATACTTTCCAATTGTTCCAAAACCATGAACCCCAAAACACGGAGTCCACTCGTCGCCTCCGGCAATGGTCGCCGCGCCAGTTCGGGGATGCGTTTGCAGATGTTTTTGCTCAAATCCCCGATCCGCTCCAATTCTCCAGATACTTTTTGAATCGTGACGACCCAACGTAAATCATCTGCCAAGGGGCTACGCAAGGCCAAAATTTTGATCACCCCCTCTTTGATCAGTGTATCCAGGGCATCCACTTCTTTATCCCTCTGGACAATCTCTTGGGCACCCTGCACATCAAACTGAGAAACGGCACGCATGGCATCGTTCAGCATGTTATACACCATGCCAAATTGCCGCACGAGCAGCCCATCCAGTGTTTCTAGTTCCTGGTCAAAGGATGCAACCAGATGAGGGTTGAGATTTTTTGACATGAACGTCGATTCCCGCGTAAAGGATCAATCTGAGCCATCAGCCAAAACGGCCAGTGACATAACCTTTGGTTCGTTCTTGCTGTGGATTGGTAAAAATCGCTTCCGTATGGTCATATTCTACCAACTCACCCATGTGAAAGAAGCCGGTGTAGTGGGAAACCCGTGCCGCTTGCTGCATGGAATGTGTCACGATGATAATGGTGTACTTATTGCAAAGTTCGTCGATCAACTCCTCAATGCGGGCAGTCGCAATCGGATCCAGGGCGGAACAGGGTTCATCCATCAGGACCACCTCTGGATTGACGGCAATGGCCCGCGCAATACACAATCGTTGCTGTTGTCCGCCAGATAAACTGGTCCCAGGCTCTTGCAGCCGGTCTTTGACCTCGTTCCATAACCCCGCCCTGGCCAAACTTTCCTCGACAATCTGGTCAAGCTCGGTACGATCGCGTGTCATACCATGAATGCGCGGACCATAAGCGATATTGTCGTAGATAGACTTTGGGAAGGGGTTTGGTTTTTGAAATACCATGCCAACCCTGGCCCGAAGCTGCACGACATCCACCGTTGGGCTGTGGATATCCTCTTCATCCAGGGTGATGGACCCCGTAACACGGCAGCCGACAACGGTATCATTCATGCGGTTGAGACATTTTAAAAACGTACTCTTTCCGCATCCCGATGGACCAATGAGTGCCGTAACCCGGTTCAGGGGGACAGGCAAATCGACTTTTTCCAACGCCTGTTTGTCACCATAGTAAACATCCACACCTTTGGCTTCCATCTTGACGCGAGGAGGTGTTGTGTTTTGGGACGCTTCGAGATGCATGGTTTCAAAGGAATAGTTCACGTTCTTTCCTACCATCTGCGCTCAACGCGATTGCGAATGTAAACCGCAAGAGCATTCATTGTAATCAAGAAGGCCAACAAAATGAGCGTGGCACCCGATGTTTTTTCCAAAAATGCCCGTTCGGGACTATCTGCCCAAAGAAAAATTTGCACGGGAAGTACGGTAGACGGGTCCATGACCCCGCCAGGAATATCCATGATGAATGCCACCATTCCGATCATCAGCAACGGGGCAGTCTCTCCCAGGGCACGCGCCATGCTGATGATGGTACCGGTGAGCATTCCGGGTGCAGCCAAGGGGAGGACGTGATGCAAAACAACCTGCAAAGGGCTGGCTCCCAAGGCACGCGCACCATCCCGTATAGGGTCAGGAACCGATTTGAGGGACGCCCGGGTCGCTATGACCAGTGTTGGTAAAGTCATCATCGCCAACGTCAGTCCACCAACAAGAGGGGCAGACCGCGGCAAATGCATCAAGTTCAGATAAAGGGCCAATCCCAACAGACCAAACACAATGGAAGGGACCGCCGCCAAGTTATTGATGTTGACCTCGATAAAGTCGGCCCATCGTCCTTTTGCCGCAAATTCTTCCAGATAAACCGCCGACGCCACTCCCAGCGGAAACGAAACCAAAAATGTAATCAAAAGCGTCAGGGCAGAACCCTTTATAGCTCCCAAAATACCCGCCATTTCTGGGTTGCGCGAATCACCACTGGTGAAAAACATTGCGTTGAAACGTAACTGCAATTGATGGTTAACTTCGAGAAACGCAAGCCATTTGGCCTGAAGATCGGAGATACGACGCTGAGATTCCGGCAAATCATGATCCACAACCTCCTTGACCCACATATCCACATTATCCGATGCAATCAACCAAACATTCTGCGAGGTAGACACCCACTCAGGATGAGAAATCAAAAGGTTTTGAAGTTGGAAAGAGGCTCCATCACTGAAGATTTTGCTCAACTGCCGCCGGTCATCACGCGACTTGATTTCTGGAAACGCCCGTTTGATGGCATTCCCAAGGATGGCGCGATAATCGCCACGAGCCAAAGATTCCACCGACTTATCGCCCACGGGATCCACCAATGTTTGGTCAAAGGAGACCGACAGTTGAATCTGTGTTTGAAAAAAAGAGGAATATCCCTTGAGAAGCATCGTCCCCAACAACAAAAACAGCGTCGTCAAGGCAATGCCCAAACCCATAAGTCCGTACCAACGGAAACGCCGACTTGCCGCATGACGCTTGGCCAAATACTTCCTTTGTTCCGGTGTCTCGTTTTTATGGTTCATTGTTTTTCGTGGTACCGCTTGACCACGCCCAGGGCAACAATATTGAGGATTAATGTGACAAAAAACAGCGTGAGTCCCAAAGCGAAGGCGGCCAGAGTCTTGGGGCTATCGAACTCCTGGTCTCCGACCAGAAGGGTGACGATTTGCACGGTCACGGTCGTCATGGCTTGAAGGGGGTTGGCAGTCAAATTGGCCGCAAGGCCGGCGGCCATGACCACGATCATCGTTTCACCCACAGCGCGTGAAATGGCAAGCAACAAGGCACCCACGATGCCAGGTAAAGCGGCTGGCAGCACCACTTGGCGAATGGTCTCCGCCTCTGTAGCCCCCATGGCCAAAGAACCATCACGGATGGCTTGCGGGACGGCGTTGATCACATCGTCCGAGAGGGAGGAAACGAAGGGGATGATCATGATACCCATCACCAGCCCTGCGGCCAAGGCACTCTCAGAGGCAATGTCCAAACCAATTTGCCCGCCAAAATCCGAAATGGCGGGGGCCACAATCAACGCCGCAAAAAGGCCGTAGACCACCGTAGGGATACCAGCGAGAATTTCAAGTGCTGGTTTGACCCAGCCACGCACGTTGGGAGAGGCAAACTCAGAGAGGTAAATGGCACAAAAAAGCCCCACCGGTGCTGCAACCAGGATGGAAATACCCGTAATCATCAGCGTACCAGCAAAGAGGGGTATCGCCCCAAAAGAACCTGAACCTCCGACTTGATCGGCACGAATCGCCGTTTGGGGACTCCACTGCAATCCGAATATAAAATCGCTGACCGGAACGACTGCAAAAAAGCGCAACGCCTCAAAAATCAGGGATAGAACAATTCCAAGGGTGATGAAGATAGAGACCGAAGAGGCCACAACCAGCAGGACGCGAACGATACGTTCCACCTCCTGGCGTGCCCTGAAGTCGGTGCGGATGCGCCGTAAGGCATACAAAAATCCCACAACCCCCACGGCAATCACGCAAAAAAGAGCCAGGATATCGGCATTCCGGTGCAGGTTCTTCATCCTTTCAACCGAATCCCAGGAAACCCCCATCCCCTCCTGAAACGGCATGCGCCCTTCAGCGATCAGTTGAATTTTGTTGAGTTCCACGGCGAGCATATGCGGATCTCCCGCCCCCCCCTGACCATTTTCCATGACCATGGAATTGATCATCCCTGTGGAAAATACGGCAAACAGGATGATCATCAACAGTCCCGGCAAGGCGGTCCAAAGTGCGACAAAGACACCATGGTATCGCGGCAGCGAATGCAACCGACCTGCCCGTGCCAACCCCCGCGCTCTCTGGTTACCGATGAGAAACCCCAGAACCGCCATAATGGCCAAAACAGTTCCTATCAATGAGAAGCCCATGATCACCTTCTTGCTAAAGAATACCTTGCACGCAATTCACATCCTAACCGACTGCAACGCGCCAATGTGTGTGATGCGAAGGTACAGCCATAACCGTGCCAGATCGGACGGCAATCGGTAACCCAAAAAAACATGACACATACAATAGATTGATTATTAATAATATATAGCAAAATCCACTCTTCAACAACCCCACAAAAATTTTGTGTTTGTATCACAAAATTTTGAAAGAATAATCAAGAAAGATTCTCAATCCTGAAATTTCTTTGCGATAACCCAATCATGACAGGTTTGTGGTCGTTTCTTCTTAATATTGTGCGATTTCATGCCATTGACCGTTTAAAATCGACCATGGCAGCACAATCCAAAAAATATGTTTTCTTTCCAAAAGAATCTTTGGAACGGCGTTCAATTTATCGTAACTCAGAGGGGGACGATTTCTATTTTATGCAAGATTGAAGACCCGGCGTTAATTGATGGAAATATATTCAATATCAATTGGTAAAACAAGCCATAATCTTCAGATTCCTGTCATTCAATATCCTATTGGCATGATTTTTGTCAGAGATACGAAAGGATTTTGGAAGGGTTCGGTTGATTTTTTGCTGAAAAAAACGGGCTTTCTGGGCGATGGTGTCAGAGATTGTTTCGGGAGTGTGACCATGGAGAAGAAAATCAACGTTTTGTTCTTATGTACAGGAAATTCCGCCCGGAGCATTCTGGCACAAGCCATACTGGAGCGAGAAGGGAATGGACGCTTTGGTTCCTTCAGTGCCGGCAGCAAACCCGTTGGACAGGTCAATCCAGAAGCATTGCGTGTTCTTACCCTCATCAAACATCCCACAGAACATCTTCGCTCTAAGAGTTGGGGGGAATTCAGCCAACCGGGGGCACCAGAAATGGACTTTGTTTTTACCGTATGCGATCAGGCCGCCAATGAAATTTGTCCCGTCTGGCCAGGTCACCCGATTTCTGCCAATTGGGGCGTCCCCGATCCCGCAGCCGTTGTGGGAACCAGTCAAGAAAAAGCGGTGGCGTTTAACGAAACCTACCGTCTTCTGTTCAACCGTATTTCCCTGTTTGTCAATCTTCCATTGAAAAGCCTGGATCGGATGAGCCTTAAAAAACGGGTGATGGAAATCGGGAATCATTGAGCCGTATGCTTGGTGTATAACAATTTATTTTTTTATCCCAAAGAATTCATCGGCCTATAGCAAATTCTTTGGACTTCCACAACGAGTTAAAATGATCGACTGAGAGAGGTATTATGCGTATCAAATCAACATTGCGTAGTTCCGTTTTAATGGCAGCCTGTACCGGCGTCGTCCTGCTGATTCCAGGTCAAGCTCAGGCACGGGATCAAATCCAGATTGTGGGTTCTTCCACGGTCTATCCCTTTGCAACCACGGTCGCCGAAGAATTTGGCCGTGCTGGAAAATTCAAGGCCCCCGTGATCGAGAGTACCGGAACCGGCGGTGGTTTCAAACTGTTTTGTGGTGGCGTTGGCGACCGGTTTGCGGACATTTCCAATGCCTCCAGGCGCATCAAGAAATCGGAAGTGGAAACATGTGCCGCCAACGGGGTCAAAGAAATTGTAGAAATCAAGATTGGATATGATGGTATCGTTTTGGCCAGTTCCAGTGGTGCCAAACCCATGAATCTGACACTCAAGGATATTTTTACGGCCCTTGCCCGTCAGGTTCCAGGCAAAGATGGCCAAATGATCAACAATCCCAACAAAACCTGGAAAGATGTCAACGCCGATCTGCCCGACATGAAGATTCGTGTTCTTGGTCCTCCGCCGACTTCGGGCACCCGTGATGCGTTTGCCGAATTGGCCATGGAGGGGGGCTGCAAGGCCTATTCCGAACTTAAGGAGTTGGTCAAAAAAGACGAAAAACAACTCAAACCCATCTGCCATAGTCTGCGTGAAGATGGGGCGTATGTCGAAGCGGGGGAGAACGATAACCTGATCGTACAAAAACTGGAAGCCGATCCGACTTCCCTGGGCGTTTTTGGCTACTCCTATCTGGAACAAAACCAGGATAAGTTACAGGGAAATCCCGTCGGCGAAGTCAAGCCGACCTTCGACAACATTGCCAGTGGCACCTATCCCGTCTCTCGTCCCCTGTTCTTCTATGTCAAGAAGGCCCACATCGGTATGGTCCCTGGGATCGTCGAATTCACGGCGGAATTTGCCAGCGAGCGGGCATGGGGTCAAGAAGGTTATCTTACCGGCAAAGGACTCATCCCCATGCCGGATGCGGAACGGCAAAAATTTGCGGAAGATGCCAAAACCTTGCCTAACTTGGCACTGTAATATCCCTGTTTGAAGGCGACCTGCGCACGAGACCGCTCCTCGACTTCGAGAGGACGGTTTCGTGCGGCAGGTTCCTGCCCGTGGAAACAAATACCATGTTTTCTGCCATCACATTGGAAACATTGATTTCTGTTAGAATGGATCGGCGCCAAGTCCTCCAGGGGATATTGGCGGGTGGAGCGACAACCCTGTTTCCCATGGGGAGTGAAGGTGGCAATCTGGGTGTATCAACCCTGGATTTTAGCCCTTTGGCTCAGAAAATCCATGACACGCATCGCTGTGCCGAAGGATATGATGCCCAGGTTTTGATGCGCTGGGGAGATTGGGTTTTACCAGGGGCACCCCCGTTCGATCCACACCATCAAACGGTCAGTGCGCAAAAACAGCAATTTGGCTATAATAATGATTTTGTTGCTTTCATGCCATTACCCCGTGGTTCCCAGAACAGTGATCATGGTCTGCTGTGTGTCAATCATGAATTCACCAACCCAGAACTGATGTTCCCTGGGGTCACTGTCGGCGATCGGGTATGCCGGATTAACCGTGAACAGGCCGATATTGAAATGGCCGCGCATGGTCACTCCATCGTTGAAATACGGCGGAAAACCGATGGATCCTGGATCCAAGTGGCCGAAAGTTTGTATAACCGCCGCATCACGGCCCTGGATACGCTGATGGTGCTGGCCGGTCCTGCCGCCGGCAATGCCCGTCTCAGAACCAGCCAAGATTTAACGGGTCGTTATGTGACCGGCACTCTGAACAATTGTTCCGGTGGGGTAACACCGTGGGGTACTCTGTTGCTGGCAGAAGAAAACTTTGACAAATATTTTGGCGGTGATCCAGAAGGTCTCGAAGAAGAAAGAACCTTACGCGATCTCGGCATCAAGGGCAGTCCCGTTCATGGCTGGTACCGTTTTTATGATCGGTTTGATTGTACCAAAGAACCCACCGAAGCGAATCGATTTGGTTGGATTGTCGAATTGGATCCCTATGATCCTACAATGGTTCCCATCAAACA
Organism: Magnetococcales bacterium; assembly: GCA_015228925.1. GTDB lineage: Bacteria > Pseudomonadota > Magnetococcia > Magnetococcales > UBA8363 > UBA8363. The sequence continues at coordinate 83,301 of JADGCQ010000002.1, forward strand.
TACCGCCCTGGGACGTTTTAAACATGAAGCGGCAACGGTTTGGACCATGCCGGATGGACGGGTGGTCGTTTACAGCGGCGATGATGAAAGGTTTCAATTTTTGTATCGATTTGTGAGTACTTACGCCATGGTGGTGGGCGATTATAAAGCAAATCGGACGCTTTTGGATGAGGGTGTTTTGTCTGTAGCACGGTTTTATCCCGATGGACGGATGGAATGGTTACCGCTGATTTGGGGTCAAGGACCGTTGGTTGCGGAAAATGGTTTTTTGTCTCAGGCGGATGTTTTGATTGAAACGCGCCGTGCCGCCCGACTTCTTGGGGCAACCCCCATGGATCGACCGGAAGATGTGGAACCTTCTCCCATCACAGGTAAAGTGTATGTCGTATTGAGCAACAATACAAAACGCAAAGCCAAATCTTTGGACGCTGCCAATCCCCGTGGACCCAATCCCTACGGACACATCCTTGAACTGATTCCCCCCGGTACTGGTCGGGACTCCCGACATGACGCCCCTGAATTTTCATGGGAAATTTTGCTGTTGGCCGGTCCCTTTGAGGGTGCCAACGCCCATTATCACCGAGATACACCCCTCCAGGGTAACTGGCTTGCGGCCCCGGACAATATCTGCTTCGACATCAAGGGGAGACTCTGGATTGCCACCGATCAGGGGGAGATGCAAAGAGAGCGGAATTTTCCTGACGGCCTGTATGCCTGCGATTTGGAAGGGGTAGGACGCGCTTTACCCCGATTCTTTTTTGCCTGCCCCCGCGATGCGGAAATGGCTGGCCCGTGTTTCACCCCAGATAACACAACTCTTTTTATTGCCGTGCAACATCCGGGAGAGTTTGCGTTATCCACCTTTGACTGGCCCAGCACCTATTGGCCCGATTTCAATGAACGCATCCCCCCTCGGCCTTCTGTGGTGGCGATTACCCGAAAGAATGGTGGTCCCATCGGTGGGTGAGTGGTCTTTCCGATAGAAATTTTTGTTTAAGATGATCCATCAACACCATTCATACCATTGATCTTGGTATGAGGCGGTGTTGATTGATCGTGACCGATCACGAAATACCCTATGCCGACAAGTGAAGTAACGCACGGCTGGGAGAAATACCAATTTTAATGATCCACCCCCCATTCTTATCTTCACATGAAAGTGTATAGCGATGATAGCAGTAATACATACTGGAATTATTCACCCGATTGTGTATCCCTTTTTTGGCACACTCTTCACAAACTCCCACAGGATTTTTTTTCATTTTCGCACCTTTCTTTCTTGAATGTATGAATCGTCTGAGTCAGTTCAAAATTTCTTTTAGTTGTTGAAGATTTCTTTGTTCTCTTTCTGCCGCTTGGGTGTTTTGGTGGATCTTGGAATGTTCATGGTCACCCAACAAGAATTTCACCATGCACATGGAAATATTATGTTTTTTCCGCAAGAGCCGAGGAAAAACCACTGAATAAACAGTGTCTCCGACATGCACCTACCAGGAAATATTGAAAGAAATATGCCAGTTTGGCCCAACAAGGTTGCGTCACCTCATCGGATCGAAAGGTTATGGTAAAAGAGCTACCACGAATTCGTCATGAAGTGATAAACTTTTCGGTCTGTGATTTTCGGACAAAATGTGATGGCTGTGGCTCTTGGAATTTCACATGAATTGTTTGCCTAATTGCCCAGGCCTAGCTTGGCTCACGACTGAACTCGGGCACAACGGAAACCCAGGTCGTCGTAGCGATCCGCCGGACCGCCCCCGTCGCGATTCGCCGCACGCACACCGCGGGCAAGGATGAGCCAGGAACCACCGCGCACCACGCGATCCGCCGACGGCCCATCACTTTCCCAGACTCCCCCATCTACGGGTGCCCCCTCGTAGGAACCGTGCCATGCATCCGCGCACCATTCCCAGACGTTTCCCAACATGTCGTACAAACCCCAGAGATTGGGATCCTTCATGGCCACCGGATGGGTTCCAGCGAGTTCATGGGGATATTGCTTGTTCTTCCAGCGCGAAGAGTCCTCACCATTGGGCAGTTCCGAGGGTTCCACGCCGCTGTTACCGCTGTACCAAGCGATGGAATCCAAGGCTGGCGCATTATTGTCACCCAGAATGACGATTGCACCGGAATACAAGGCGGTCGTGGTTCCCGCCCGGCAGGCATATTCCCACTGCGCTTCGCTGGGGAGGATCAGGTCCAGGCCGGGACATGTCTGATTGATGCGGGAGAGGAACTTCTGTACATCCTCGAAGCTCACCTGCTCCACGGGCCGATTGCTGGTTTGGAATTGGCTGGGATTCTCCCCCATCACCACCTGCCACAGGGCCTGGGTGCAGAGGGTATCGAACAACCAGAAACCCTGGCCGATGGTCACCTTGCGTTGCGGTCCTTCATCGTCACCACGCCCCGGCTCATCTCTAGGCGATCCCATGGTGAAATGCCCCGGCGGGATCCAGCGCAAACGCTGTTGGACACCTTGCAGGGTAAATTCAACAAAAACACCAAACCGATCCTGTCCCCAGCCGGAAGCCCATGACGGGGGGAAACCATCGACCAACGGGTGCCAGGCGGGATCGGAACGCAGGGGAAGATTCATGACGGGATACCTCGAAATGACCGGCGGCGAGCCGGCACCAGGGTGGCCGCCCCCCCTCCCGCCTGTTCCTGCCAGGCTCACGACCAAACTCGGGCACAACGGAAACCCAGGTAGTCGATGCGATTCGCCGGACCGCCCCCGAAGCGAAGCGCCGCACGCACGCTGCGGGCATTGCTGCTCCAGGAACCACCGCGTATCACGCGATCCGCCGACGGCCCACTCCGCACACTACCATCCGCAGGAGCTTCTGCATAGGACTCATGCCAAGCATCGGCACACCATTCCCAAACATTACCATGCATCTCGTAAAGCCCCCAAGGGTTCGGGGGGAGACTCGCCACCGGAACCGTCTGCTTCCGGTATTCCCCCTTGGGTCCATCCCGGTAAGGATGTTTGCCATTATAATTCACTTGCTCTGGGGTGATGTCTTCGCCAAAACTAAACGGGGTCGTGGTGCCAGCGCGGCAGGCGTATTCCCACTGGGCTTCGCTGGGGAGAGTCAACGCCAACCCCGAATGTTTTTCATTTATTTTTTCAATAAATTCTTGCACATTTTTAAAGTCTACATTCTCCACCGGTCGGTCTGGAGACTTAAACCGGCTGGGATTGTCCTCCATTACCACCTGCCACAGGGCCTGAGTACACGCGGTGTCGAACAACCAGAAGCCTTGTTTGAAGGTTACCTCATGCTGCGGGCCTTCACGATCCAAACGATCATGCTCATTCTCCGGCGAACCCATAAGGAACCGCCCTGGGGGGATCCAGCGCAGACGTTGGGTCATGGGTTGGGATCCCGGCACGGGAATGGCGATCCGCGTCCATAGCCCATGACCATCCCGGCCCATGGCTTCAGCCCACGGGGGTTTTTCCATCTGGCCAAAGATCAAGATTTCACGATCACTCTTGATTAAAAATGCCGATCTTTTGGGAAGTGGCACCATGGACTGTTTGCCATCCCCTTGCAGATTGAGCAACTTGGTGGAGCCGGGTGATCCCAGCGTTGGCCCGCGCTCCGCTTGCGGGCCAAACGCCGGGATCACCGGCTCCGCTGCCTGGCCTGCCTGGCTCACCTGAACTCGGGCACAACGGAAACCCAGGGAGACGTAGCGAAGCGCCGGACCGAACCTGCCGCGATTCGCCGCACGCACGCTGCGAGCGTGATTGCTCCAGGAACCACCGCGCATCACGCGATCCACCGACGGCCCATCCCAGACGCTACCATCCGTGGGAGCCTTGGCATAGGAACCATGCCAAGCATCCGCACACCATTCCCAAACATTCCCATGCATCTCGTACAGCCCCCAGAGATTGGGCGGGAGGCTTGCCACCGGAACCGTCTGCTTCCGGTATTCCCCCTTGGGTCCATCCCGATAGGGAAAATTGCCATCATAATTCACCTGCTCCGGGGTGATGTTTTCGCCAAAGCTGAACGGGGTCGTGGTACCGGCGCGGCAGGCATATTCCCACTGGGATTCACTGGGGAGGGTCAGTTCCAGGCCGGGATGGGCTTGGTTGATCTTTTCGAGAAATTTTTGTACATCCTCAAAATTCACCTTCTCCACAGGCCGGTCCGGGGATTTGAACGCACTGGGATTATCCCCCATCACCGTCTGCCACAGGGCCTGGGTACAGACGGTATCGAACAACCAGAACCCTTGTTTGAAAGTCACCTCGTGCTGCGGGCCTTCGTCATCAGAATGGTCAGGCTCCTCTTTCGGCGAACCCATGAGGAACCGCCCCGGGGAAATCCAGCGCAAACGTTGTTGAACACCCTCGTGGGTAAAAACCACCCAGGCACCATACGTATCCCGACCCCAAGATTCGGCCCAGGGGGGAGACACGCCCCCTTGCCAGAAATCCGGGGAGTCATCGGCGGGGGGAAGAAAAAGCGTGGGTTCCAGATATAGCAGATCTTGCGTGCCGTAAATCACCCCCAGGGGGCTGCCGCTGGCGGCGGTCCCCGCCATCAGGTGGTCCCCCTGTTGAAAAAGGGAAATGGCCACCGGAGTCTCATGGCGCGGCGGCAGATGGCGCAAGTCGAAGCCCGGCGGTGGCAAGCGGTCAGGCTCATCGCGGAAGGCGGCGGCGAACATCGCGTCCTGCACCGACTTGAGTTCCCTATCTCCGTGTTGGTAAAGGTCGGTGGGATCGGCGCGGCGATGCACCCGACGAAACCAAGCCTCGCCTAGTTCCGAGTCCACCACCCTGGCCGAAAGCTTTTTGAACCGACCACGAGCGGCGGCATGATCCTTCCCGGTGAGGGAGGCCGGTAGGCGCAACACCTCCTCATCCCACACCTCCCGGCACAACCCTTCCCGGTTGTGCCAACGCCGCAGAGAGGCCACAACCTGTTCTTTCAGCGTTTCTTTTTCTCCCGCAAACCGGGGCCAGAGCCAGTCCAGGGCGTTGGGATCCAGGGTACCACCCATCGTTGATCGGCCCACCATGGCAGGGTGGGTCCAGCAATCGGCCTCGGTCCCGGCATCCGCCCCATTACCCAAAAGCAAGCGGATTTCCCGCAGCAACCCGGTTTCGATGCGCACCGCCGGGGCCAGGAGTGCCAACAACCGTTCCGTCCGGGCGTTGATTTCCTCCCGTGTCAGTGCCACCCCCTCCGCTCCCCGCTCCCAAGGCAAGAGAATCCAGGAGGGCAACCGCCGGGGCCGCATACGCCAAGCTGGAGCCGGCGACAAAGCCAACAGGCGGCAGCCATGGCGGCGCAGTCGCTTCCCCCATTGCTCCCACAGGGCCGCCTTTCGAGCAGCATCGGGGGCAAGCGCACCCATATCCCCCAAGGCCAGCACCAAGGCACCGGGATCCGGGGGGACATATTTTCTGAAGCGGTTTCCGGGTTCGACAATCACGGGACGGGCGCACGTCTCCCGCAGCAGGACAAACTCCACCGCCTGCCGGGGAAAAAGTGCCGCCAGCCGCAAGGCAGCCCAATCCAGATCGTCCTGAAAAGGGATCAAACGCTGGGAACGATCAAGAATAATCTGGATCCCCCGCCCCCAGCGGCGGCGCGACAACCGGGGCAGACGATCCAACACCCGCCCCTGGACGACACAACGCACCAGCCGGTCCTGGTCCGGTCGCGCACCGGAAATCTGCACTGTACCCCAGGCTCGCAGCCGGGTCATCACCCCGTTCCAGCCGCCAAGCCGGACACCATCCGGCATCTGGGGTCGTGGTTCCTCCCCATCCTCTTGATCGAATGGGGAAACCACTCGTGGCAGGGGGGAGAGAAATTCACAGTGAACCAGATGCCAGAAAGGGACGGGAAGCTGGTCGGCGATACGGAACTCTTTTGGCTCGGTTTTGATTGTCTCCTGGACAGCGGCTTCCTCGGAGGAGATACCTTCCAGCTGAAAAACCTGTTCAGACTTGGTTTCCAACTCAAACCCCACCAGCCCGACCATGGCCGCCAACGCCTCTGGGCCACCCTCCCCATAGACGATCAGCAGATCCGTGTAACCGCAGATTCCCCGTGGGAATGTTGTTTTATCTTGTACGCGCATAAGATAAAACCGGCCTCAATCCATGGTCCTGGGATCCACATTCTTCTTCAGGGTAAACTGGGCCACCACCTTCAGCATTTTTGTTTGCTCATCTGCGGTTTTGCCCAGTTTCAGGACCGCGCGCAAAAGATCCAGATATTCCGCCTGTCCAGGAAGCGGGGTGATACGTTCCTCCTCGGCCATCCTGCGATGGGTAGTGAGCAAATTGGCGGCCTCTTTCAGTACCTCCCGCCCCGCCTGGGGAAAATGGGCCTGGCCCCGTTGCAGCAACAACGCTTTCAACGCCTCTTCACCCTTGGGCAGTTGCAACCAAAGCACCATGCAGCGACGCAAGAAGGCATCGGGCAAGGCGCGCTCCTCGTTGGTGGTGATGATCACCAGGGGTAGGGTTTCATTGGCTCGCACCGGATAACCATGGCCCTTGGGGGTAAAGGCGCGGTTGCCCAAAACTTCCAACAAGCCATTAGGCACCTCCGGTTCCGCCTTATCGATCTCATCCAGAAGAAATACACTGCCATTTTTCCAGACACCACCATCGTTCTGGGTGGGTTCCTCACCGCCGGAAAGTTCGGCCTGTTTGATCGCCCCCGGCCAATCAAAGGCCCACCACAGGGGACCGGGCTGGATAAACCGGGCCACCTGCAATCCCTCCCGGATGGTCTCCGGCTCCTGGCGCAGGGCCGCCGCCAGTTGCGCCTCGGCCAGACGATGGACGGCATCAAAACTCCAGAGCAGATCCCGAGATTCGGTCTGGGAATCCACCACATGAGAGACAAACACCCGCCCCAATTTCTTGGCCGCCGCCCGCGCCAACTGGCTCTTCCCGGTTCCCGGTTCTCCCCGCACCAAAAGGGGCCGACCAGCGGCAATAGCGGCATTGATAGCGTGGATCTCCTCGACCGTCAGGAGATGTACTTGGTCGGCCACCTCGCCACCATTTTTGAAATCAACCTGGATCCAGGGTGCTTTTCCTGTGGGTAACGCGATATGATCCTGTTGGCTCATGGGGTCGTCCGAATGACAAGGTTGCGAATCTGATTAACAAGACGCTGTTCATCTACGGAATATTCGCTCAAACGAACAATAGCCAGTTCGGGATAGGTCTCTGCGAGCCAGTCGAGCCGCTTATCGTATATTTCCCTATCGGCAGGATTGCCCGGATCCGCTTCGCAAATATAATAATGGCGATAGCCGGACTCGACAAAATAGCTGCGGTACTGCTCACGGATGGCTGCCTCGACATTTGTCACTGTTCTTGCGTTAGACGGTATCTGAACTCTTTTCTTCATATCCGCCTGGACATTTTGCTGGAATCCGTCGGACAATCCAATCTCCGGTTGTCCCAGAAGAGACCCCGGTAAGGATGTGTCCGCTTCAACAGGAAAATCCTGTTCCGTAGAATCCCAGACCACCTCACGCGAATCCAGCCCAGCCATGATAAGAGCCGCCAACGTGGGATCGCCTGCGGGGAGAAAAACAACTTCCCCAAGTTCGACCTGTCCGCCCAAACGCTCGCGCTCGGGGACACTCATTCCCATACCACTGGCACTGCGGCTGGGAAGCAGGTACCTGCTGATCGCTTCGATCCCATGGACGCTCTCCTTATCCGGTGCGGCAAGGAACCCTTGGTGAAGTGTGGAGAGCATTTCTATGGCTTTTTTAAATTCCAGGGCAACCAGACGGCTGGTCAAAACATCTTCGTTCCTGAACGCCGTTTCATCGGATATGGGTTCGGACGTGGGATCCAAGTGGAGTTCCAACGCCTCCATGACCCTCGGACACCTACCAAGGATGTCGGCAATCTTCTTTTTCAACTCATTAAATAACCTGTCGATATCGCGTTTGGAATCAGCAGATGAGGGGCTTGGTTTTTTCGGCTTGGTACCCGTGGAAGTCTTTGGCCCGCTTGTTCCACTGCCGGAGGCTTTTTTGGCTTTCTTCACTGTGGGGGCAAAGTCTTTGGCATCTGCCTGAACATAAGCCACCATTTTTTTTCCACCTTTGACAACCAGTACCCTGCGCTCCCAGTTACGATTTACCGGAGGGGCCAAATCAGGATCGGATTTCTGGGTATGGCTGTTCCAGTTGTCCCAGAAGAACAGTGATGCCACCAGCACCAGTGGATCATCCTTCTTTTTTTTCAAAAGATTTCGGATTTCCACGCTGTCAATCAGCCGGGCGGCCTCAATGAGTGCCGAACCCAAAATCTGGTCTTCCGCCAATCCAACCTGCCCCAAGGTCAATCCCACCCGCAGTCGCAGAGGGTATCCCGAGTGGTTGGTGTTGTCCGTTTTCAAAAACTCCTCCAGGTTAAATCCAATGCGCATAGCCACTGGAGTGGGAAAATTTTCCAGGAATAGATAATAACCATCGCCAACGCCATGACGGCGGATAATCCCTCCAGGATTGGCAAATCCCACCAGGGGTTTGATACTGGCCACGAGTGCCCCATACAGACGAACCAAGATGGCGGCTCTCTCATCGTCTGTCTTCAAATCGCTGAATCCAGCCATATCCACCAGGATAATGGGGATGGCTGACGGTTTTTTTTCCATGCGAGTTTCTCCGACAATGTGAATGAGAGCGCAAACGATCAAACCAAAACTTTGATCTTTCGATACGCATAAAAAAGCATACGAAATAATAAAATACCATGACGAAACCGAGAGATTTGGGTTTCACCATAGGCCCTTGAGGCATAATGGACGGGAATCTCCACCATTTTTAAATGCCCCTTGATGGCCCCAAAAATCAGATCAAAATCGCCAAACGGATCAAAATCTCCAAAATAATGGCGATTGGCCTTGATGGTCTGATAATGCCGCCGGCGTAGCACCTTGGTTCCACATAATGTGTCGGTATATCTTTGATTGAGTATCCAAGTAAACAAAATGGAAAACAATGCGTTGGCGATGCGGTTGAGTGGACGCATGGCCTCCCCCTCCATGGCATAAACCAGCCGCGTACCAATGATAAAATCCCCCTTGTTGCTGGCAATGGCGTGGTAAAACTTGGGCAACTCCTCGGGGGGAACCGTCAAATCGGCATCGAGAATAATCAAAACATCCCCCCGTGCATGGTCAAATCCCTTGTAGACGGCATCCGCCTTCCCCTGGCCATCCTGGACCAACACCGAAATATCCCATTGGGGATAGGCTTTCATGACACGATGGATCTCTTCCAAAGTCCCATCCTGGCTGTGCCCCTCGACAAAAAGTATCTCCATGTCGGCACACAGACGGGGCATTCGTTGGATAGCCGCTTCAATATTGCCTTTCTCATTGCGGCAGGGGATGACAACCGTGGCCGAGGGTGTTCTATCTTCCGGGGATTCAAGACCCATGGGGCGTGCCACCAAATAATAGCGGACGCACAACCGACGAAATACCGGTAAGGGGGCCAACAGCAAATTGACTAAAAACCCCAGCCCAAATAACCGGATGGGAAGCAATTGTCGCCGTTCATGACGCACCACCTGATAATCCGAAAACTCCAAAAGTGCCCCAATCTCCGCCATGGAAAGCCAATTTTCCTGAAGTGACGGCATTTTCAGCCCCAGTTTCTCTCCGGCACGTAAAACAGGCTCCCAAATCCAGTTATAATGCGAAACAACCAGGCGGGTATCGCTGGTACACAAAGAACGGAGACGGGTGAATACCTCAGTGCAGTCATGCAGCATCCCCACGGTATCGACAAGAATGATAAAATCAAAAGGTTCCGACCATTGCCCAAGGATCTCAGGATCTTCCAGATTTCCCTCGACAAAATGCAGATGGGGATGGTTTTCCCGGGCCACCGCAATCATGGCAGGACTGATATCCACACCCACGCCATAAGAAGGTTTCAACTCTGCAAGCAACCTCCCAGAACCACACCCCAGATCCAATACCCGCTTCCCCTCGGGAATCAGAAAGCGCATGGTGCGCAGATCGTCCTCATGAAAAAAACGGTTGCGTTGGATCCAATCCTCTCGTTGAGCGGCCAAAGGGTCATAATGAGAACGGATGGTTTGATCTCTGGTACGGGTAATCTGCGCGTGCCGTGTCATCACATCTCTCTATAACAATGGCTCAACGGGGGCATCAGTCCCAATGCCGTGATATGGGTCAGTGTACTCTGGCATACCCTGTTTTCCAATATATCATGGCAAGGAAAATGCAAAAAGCCCGTGGGGACGTGACTCCCCACAGGCTCGCACAGACTGTGTTGCATCAAAACAAAAATACAACGCCCATCAATAATCCAGGTTGGTCACCGGATATTGCAAATCGCCAGAGATAATCCGTTGCAACGTCGCGGTCACGGTTGCCACATCATTGTCAAAACATCCATGCGCCGCCTTGATCGACCGTACACCCGTGGAAACATCGGGGGTGGTGACTACATGGAGATGACCACCTTTGCTTTGCCAAGTAGCTTGCCACGCCCCCACATCATCGATTGCCTGCGGGTTCCACAGGGTTTTGTTGGGCATCTGGGTGAACACGTTTTCCAAACCAAGAATCGGCGTCTTTTCCCATTTGTCCAACGCCCTGGAGACCAAATAAAGGAGAGACTTGCCATAAATAGGTTTATCCGCACTGGGAAGCCCATCCCCCCGCTCCCGCTCATCGGAAAGCAGATGAATATGAGTTTTGGGGACGAGGGTGCCATAATGGGTGTTGGCAAATTCAACCGAGCAGGCCGGCGCAAAAAGACTACAGGTCGTCACATCCAATTTGTCATGGCCCTCGCTCATACTTTTGAGCAAATGCCCCAGAATGATGGAACCCGCCGAATGACCGACAACGTGAAGTTTCAGTCTGTTGGGATAGTCTTCCTTTAATTTGCGCAACGCCTGCAACAATAAAAATCCACCGTTGCCCTTCTCGATACAAGCCCCGGCATTTTGTTTCATCTGCGTCCAAATGGGCTTGGCAAACGTCTTCCCCAACCCGATCTCAATCATCCGATCCTTGGCTTCGCTGATCCCTTCGACAACACCCCTCAGGCTCCATTGTTGCGGCATGTTGTCCGTCATCCGACTTACATTATCTTCCAGAATATAACGTAACGATTCCCACACCCCGGTGTGCCAAGTCAAAAATAAGGGATAAACACCATTGGCCTGGAAATAGGGGGCCAGGTGGCGGATACGCTCAATGGATTCCTCCTCATTGTTCAGCCCACCGTGGGCATAAATCGCCACATTCACCGGGGCATTCTTGTCAGGATTGGCCGCTATCCACTGTTTTGGCAATTCATAGGCAATATGATTGACGGCATCCAAAGCGTTTTCAGCCTGTACCCGGCGAGAGACCGCCCGACCTTCATTTTCCAAAATCACGGTATGAAGATAGGCTTTCTCCTCTGTCCAAAGGGCGGTCGGACCACTCACGGAAGCGGCAGATCGACCACGATCACGCGAAGAAGGTGCCATGCCCAGCATATCATGATAGGAAGACGGGGCAATACTGACGTAGGACGGCGATTTCAGCCCCCCACTTTGTTTGGGAACCCCCAAACCACAAACCCAGGCATCCGTGCCATTTTGAACCCAATCCTCGTAGGTGAGAATGGCAAATCCTCGCATTCCCCACTGTTGACTCCAAGAATTTTGTACAACAAAGCCTCTCTCATTATAACCCACCAGGGCAAACGCATGCCCTCCCGTTAGCTCTCCAGGAAACGGGATGACCGGCAGCGTATCGTGGGTCGGATCATCCATGGAATGCGGCACCTTGCTCCAACCGGAATGGACCCCGGCAGACACATAGATCGCCCCCACCTCCTGAATCGCCGCCTGCATATCTACCACAGATTCACTCGTGATCCGATAATAGACCCCAAGCGGTCGCTGCATGGCATCGGCGTCCCACCCCTCTTTGGGAGGGATAAACACAACTTTATTTTCTGCATCACGATAAGGCCACAAGGTCTCCGTACAAACGCCATGCTTGTGCCATGCCTTCAAGGCACCACGACAACTGGATCCCTCATAATCTTCCCCAGGCCATTCGTCATAGATGCGGGCCAGATGATATAACATGCGGGGACTCACCGATCCCCCAGAATAAGCCTTGGCTCCGTCTTTCCCCTCCGCGAGATACCACCGATACCACAGGAGATAATTGACAACGCAGGCCAGTCCAAAACCCGTACAAGCCCCCTCCTTCCCCTGATCCAAAATCAGGCCAGCCTCAATATATTTGACCGATGCCTGTGATAGCACCGTATCGGCTGGCCAATGGGGAATCAAAGAACGGACCGGAGGGCTGTAAACACGATCCCGCAAGTCCAAGCGGTCGGGCCTGGCATCCATGGTTGGAAGTTGAAAACTCATAATCATATCCCCTCTGACATAACGGTTTTAGAGATGAAAATCTGACACTGATAATATTTATAATTATCCTGATCATTGTCAAGTCAGATTTATCACAACCTTGATAAATTCACACACTCTCCAAACCGTTTATCCCATGACTTGTTTTCGGCATAATCATTGCTTATGGATTCTCGCTTAGCGCAAAAGCTCTTCCATATCAAACCGACGACACGACTCCGCATGAATTCAGACGAACCTGCAACGGCTGACCTTGCCACCGAAAACCGCCATCTGCGAAAAACTGTCCAAGCCATGCGAGAAGCCTTGGATCAATTGGCGTATGAAAAAAACAGGGCGGTCCAGGAAGCGCAACTGACCCGAGATAACGAGGTCGTCCTTCTGAGGCAGACCGTCTCGACCATGCGGGATAAACTGGACCAAGTGGCTTACGAAAAACGCCAAACGGTGCAACGAATCCTTTCCGAAGGCCAAACGGATACCGTCCAACTCAAAGATACGATACAGGCACTCCGCGACCAGATGGATGACCTGAATCATCGTAAAAATCAACACATCCAGGAAATTCAAACCCGTTCCCGGGTTGAAAGCGGCTATCTGGAACAGACGATTGCCTCCATGCGCGATGAAATTGAAACGATCCGGCTGAACCATCTTGAAGAGATCCAAACCATCAAAAGATCTTTCCAGAAGGAACGCCAACATCTGGAAGAGATGATCGTCGCGTTGAGAGAACAATTGGAGCGGCGTACATGACGACAGTGACCGAACAAGACGAGGGGAAACCCAACCTGACCTCTGCCGGCGCCATCGCACAGCGCATGTCGCAAATGGAGATGTTGTTGAGCATATCCCGGCAGGTGGCTGCCAATGAAACCTTGGAAGAGATGCTCAAAACCATCATCGAACTCACCACGGAAAAAACCCATTCGGAACGGGGATCCATTTTTCTTAATGATGAACGGACCGGAGAGCTTTATACCCGGTATGCCCAGGGTCATATTCGCCGTGAAATCCGCATCCTCAATAATCAAGGAATCGCCGGTCATGTATTTCAAAGCCAACAGGGGATCATTATCCACGATGCCTACCAAGATTCACGTTTCGACCCTTCGGTAGACAAAGAGACCGGTTTTGTCACCAGAAGCATTATTTGCGCCCCCATCCGAACCGCCAAGGGGGCCATCATCGGGGTTGTTCAAAGTCTCAACAAACAGACAGGAAACTATTCCGAGGATGATCTCAAACTTTTGGAGGCCATGACGCAACAAGCGGCCATCATCCTGGAAAACACCCAACAGATTGAACGGATGGAGATTACCCGTAAGCTGGAGATGGAATTTCTGGAGATGGTTTCCGACATCACCTCGGAAATTGAGATCGATAACCTGCTCCAAAAGGTCATCCGCGAAGCGACACGCCTGTTGCAGGCGGATCGGGGTACCTTATTTCTCAACGATGAAAAAACCAACGAACTGTTTTCGCGGGTTGCCATGGGGGGATCTATCGGCGAAATCCGCCTCCCCAATCATGTCGGCATTGCCGGAGCAGTCTTCACTTCCGGTGAAACCATCAACATCCCCTACGCTTATGCCGATTTGCGCTTCAACCCCGCCTTTGACAAAAAAACCGGCTATTTTACCCGATCCATCATTTGCATCCCCGTCGCCAACAAAGAGGGGCGTACCATTGGCGTCACCCAGATGCTCAATAAAAAAGGGGGGGCCTTCAACCAGGAAGATGAATCCCGCCTCAAGGCGTTCACCGCCCAGGTCGCCATCGCTCTGGAAAACGCCAAGCTGTTTGAGGATATCCAGAGAATGAAAAATTACAATGAAAGCGTCCTGGAATCGATGACCAACGGCGTGATCACCATCAACGAAGAGGGGATCATCGCCACAGCCAACGCCGCCAGTTTAAAGATACTTCATGTGGCGTTGGATGAGGTCTTGAAAAAACCGGCCAGGGAATTTTTCATCGACAACCCCTGGATTATGGAAAAAGTGGCCCAAGTATCCCAGGCCAAGAAGGAAGAAATGTTGATGGATGTGGAAATCGGCACCCCCAAAGGGAAGGTTTCTGCCAATTTGACCATTCTTCCCCTGATCAGCAACGATGACAAACACCTGGGAACCTTGATCATGATCGAGGACATTTCCAGTGAAAAACGGATGAAATCGACCATGTCCCGTTACATGGACCCCGGTGTTGCCGCACAGTTGATGGGAGGTGGCGAAGATCTTTTGGGTGGAAAGAGTGTCACCGCCACGGTGGTCTTCACCGACATCCGTAGCTTCACCACCTTGACCGAAGAGTTAGGCCCCCAAGGGACGGTCAAACTGTTGAACGAATATTTTACCCTCATGGTAGACTGTATTCAGGAAGAGGGGGGGATGCTGGATAAGTTTATCGGTGATGCCATGATGGCCGCTTTTGGCCTCCCGATTCCCAAGGGGGATGATGAAGATCGTGCCGTCCGGGCCGCCATCGCCATGATCAACAAACTCAACGGATTCAACCTGAAACGGACTACGGAAGGAAAGAAATCCCTGCACATGGGGATCGGGTTGAATACCGATATGGTGGTTTCGGGCAATATCGGCTCCCCCAAACGGATGGATTATACCATGATCGGCGATGGGGTCAATCTGGCGGCCCGTCTGGAGAGTGCCTGCAAACAATATTCGGCGCAAATTCTTATCAGCGAAAACACCTATCGCAAGTTGCGCGGCACCTACCGCATTCGTGAAGTGGACAAAGTGGTCGTCAAAGGGAAAACCAAACCGGTCAGCATCTTTGAGGTTCTGGATTACCATACCGACGAAAGTTTTCCCAATCTGATGGAGGTGGTCAATTATTTCAAAGATGGCTTGGGGCATTATCAGGGAGGGCGGTTTGACAAGGCAATCCGTGGATTTCAAGAAGCTTTGAAACTCAATCCTGCCGACGCTTTGTCGGCACTGTACATTCAACGCTGTGAGACGTTGCAAACCCATCCCCCGGAAGGGCCATGGGATGGGGTCTATGTCATGAAGTCCAAATAAGGTTACATGTGTTGGAATAACATGCGATTCAACAACAGGATTATGCCCGCCTATTTTTAATCTACTATGGGGTTTCCGGGAAAAAGCTGCCGGATTTGAGCGGAAAAAGGCAACTCTTGCCGCATCACGATGGGGTTGGCGGAAAAAACATCCCCTCGGAGAAACAAATAAATTACTTGTTTAAATTTTTGATATTATTGATTATTTATATATGATACGACAGAGATGATTACGGATAGCACAGACTGTCTACATTATTTGCATGGAAATTGCTTTCATCTTTTTTTGTACCAAATGCCGTCCATGGGGTGTCCCTGGAGCGGTTTTTATGGATCGACACTAAAAAATCCGCTAAACTGAATATTGCGTGAGTGTCGCAACCGTCCGCTTGGGATTTTTTGCGGTTGCAGCACCTCTCAAAAACCCGGTGAAAGCAGGGAAAGAGTCAGGGGAGAAGGAGAAAATTATTATGGCTATGATCTCGACCAGCAGTATTGGACACCCAAACTTTACCAATAAGTCCGACGCGGCACTCAAGTCGCTCAATGATACCTTCAGACAACTCTCCAGTGGCCTGAAGACCGGGCACGGGTTTGAAAACGCCGCGCTCCTCGCCATTGCCGATCGGTTCACCAATCAACTCCAGGGTACCCACCAAGCCCGATTGCAAGTCAACGACGGCATCTCCCTGACGCAGGTTGCCGATGCCGCCCTGGCCGAGGTTGAATCTGGATTTCAGCAACTGCAATCCCTGGCAACGCAAAGTGCCAGCGGATCCCTCAACGATACCGATCGCCAAGCATTGCAAGAACAGGCTTCCGCCATCCAGGACCAAATCCAGTCCGTCATCACGGATACCGACTACAATGATATCAGCGTCCTCGCTTCCAACGAGACACTGACCTTTCAAACCGGGGCAAACGCCACCGGCCAAACCCAAATACAACTTCAGGATTTGACCACCGCCTTTTCTCAGATCGATATTTCATCGCAGTCGGGAGCCGAAGTCGCCATCAGTTCCACCACCGATGCCCTCACCCGTATCGGCACGCAAAGGACAGACTTCAGCAATGTTCAACTCAATCTGGTCAGCGTCTCCGATACCCTTTCCAGACTCTCCGAGACCCTGACCTCTGCCGATGGTCGTATCACCGACGCCGACATGGCACAAGAGGTTTCCAATGCCATTGCCCTCGCTATCCGCGCCCAAGCGGGCGTCGCATTGCAAGCCCAAGGTGATCGACTCTCTGGCTCCAGGGTTCAACAACTTCTGCAATAATCACCACCACCCTTTGATATTCAATAATTGCCGAGTGGGGAAAATACTCCCCACTTTTTTTTACCCTTTTTTCCTACCTTGATCCGCTCTCGACCATCCCTGCTCCCTGTCCCAATATTAAAGAGACCATGACCGGATCGTGTTCATGGTATCTTGTTATAACGACTCATATTTATAACAAATCCGCCCACCAGATCTTCCCTGTTACAAGTTGGCATGAAGTTGGCAGTTCTCTATATACCAACGGTTACTCAGAAAAAGAGGCTGCGTCCGATCAGAAGACAGACGCTCTGGATGTTTTCAGAACAAAAAACGAGGAATGGTCCCATGGGCATTTGTGTATCGCTTTCCAGTCGCAAAACACCAGAAATCGATCCGGCACTGTTTGCAAGGCATCCCACCGACCTTCAAGAAGAGTTGGAAGATTACAAGCGTGAGACCATACGCTTATCCAGGGTTTATGAACTCAACCGGAAGCTTGGCGAGACATTGGATTTGGATTCCATGTTGGGGGTATTTTCCCGTTGGGTTTCCAGGAAAATTGATCACGAATTGGTCGCCTTGCGCCATTCTGGTTGTCTACGCACACCGATGGCCTGTTCCTGCCATGGCCCCTATCGACAGAAACTTGTGGATGCAGCCACGCGGTTGTTTGAAAATTCGATGGATCAGGAAATTCTTAATCAATTGGAACGGTTAGGATTGGTTGCACAGCGGTGGATTTTGGATAGGGAGGGCAACGATTGTTTGTTGATGATCCATAGGGAAGATTCCTTGGCAGAATATGGGCATCTACAAGAGGTGGAGGCGGTACTGGGTGATCTTCGTGGTCCGTTGGAGCGGGCATTGGTGTATGAAAATCTTTATGATCAGGCACGCAAGGATGCCTTGACGGGGTTGGTGAATCGGCGGGTGTTCATGGAACGGGCTGAACAAGAACGGATCAAAGCGGATCGATATCATTGTCCCTTGGTACTGGCATGTCTGGATCTGGATTACTTTAAGGAGATTAATGATTCTCTAGGACATGGAGAAGGAGATTTGGTATTAAAGAAAGTGTCACAAACCTTTCTAGGAATGATACGCGATGCCGATCTTTTGGCGCGGACGGGGGGTGATGAGTTTGCGTTGATTTTACCCAATACCACGTTAGCCAATGCGGGGATGTTGATGACGCGCATTTGCGACAAGGTTCGTGAATTGAACATTGTGGCTTCGACATCGACTGTTTTGGGGGTAAGTATTGGATTAGCCCCCTGGGAAAAGCATGATGATTTGTCCCAATGGTGGGAAAAAGCGGATGCGGCACTGTATCGCGCCAAGGCGGGTGGTCGTTCCCAGGTTTCCCTGTAGACTTTGATCCAAAGGCCCATTGGGGATACCCCTGGATCCCAGCACGCATTGGGGCACAAAAAAGTTTATGAAGGTATCCATTGCCAATATTTGGAAAAATGCCCTTCTTGTTGCTAGTTCCATAGTATTTTTTCTGGTTCTCGCGGAGTTGGCACTGCGTTGGGGTGGATTTGAATCGCGACCAACCCGCTTTGGCTGTCCCCATCCCGTCCTTCGGGCCATCTATTGTCCCAAGGCGTCCGCGACCTTCACCCGTGGTCCCTATGAATACACCCCTTTGATCAACGCCGAAGGGTTTTATGATCACGACTATCCCCGGGTCAAAACACCCGGGACCGAACGGATCGCCGTGTTGGG
The DNA here is from genome assembly GCA_015228925.1 of Magnetococcales bacterium. Taxonomy (GTDB): domain Bacteria; phylum Pseudomonadota; class Magnetococcia; order Magnetococcales; family UBA8363; genus UBA8363. The sequence continues at coordinate 101,773 of JADGCQ010000002.1, forward strand.
CGACTCTTTTGCCGAATCGCTCTATCTCCCCCTTGCAGAGCGGTTTGACGGCATCTGGGAAGCACGATTACCCGCCTACGTTCACCATCCTGTTGAGGTCATCAATTTTTCCGTCGGCGGCAATGGCACCTGGGACCAATGGCAAATTTATCATCTCATCACCCAACAGTACCGGCCCGATTGGGTTGTATTGCCGTTTTTTCTTGGCAATGACGTTAAGGATAACATTGAGCGACTGCTTGAAGGCAACCCCAACCCACTCCGCAACGAATATGACACCGATTCGTTCAAGAAACGTTTCAAGATGGTGAAAAGCGGGTTTAACGATTGGTTATGGAACCATTTTCTCCTTTATCAACTGTTACGGGAAGAATCGACCCGGATTCGGGGTTATTTCCATTGGAGCCGACGCCCCGACTTTATGAAGACTCCGGTTGCAACGACCCCGCATACCATTGTGACCGACACACGCTCCACCTATGATGATGTTTTTTTCTGGGATTCTGCGGGTTGGTCGTTGACCCGTGAATTATTGCGCGGATTTCAGGAAGAAGTCACCCGACAAGGTGGGCAATTGGTGGTCATCGACTTTCCATCTTTGGAGCAGGTCGGCGCACAACCGGCACTTCCCTTGGAAGAATTTCACCACTTTCTTGATTCTTTGCATATTCCGCATCAGGGACTCTATGATCTTTACGCCGCCATGGAAGCTTCCGACCGGACAGCGCAGTTTATTCCAGAAGATGGCCACTGGACACGCAGGGGGCACAGGGACGTGGCCTTGGCAACTTTGCCGTTTTTGGCAGATTTGTTGCGTGCTTCTGGGAGATAACCAATAACAGTTGTCGCATCATACGGAAGTACGCTCGATATGAACCGCAAAAAGCGCAAAAAGGATCATTTGAACCTTCCCACGGACTATGCGGGACTGCTGGCTTTGGTCAAGGAGCGGGTACGGTTGGCGCAGTATGCTGCACTGAAAGCGGTCAACACCGAACTAGTTGGGCTTTACTGGGACATCGGGCGGATGATCGTGGAGCGGCAGGATGCTGAAGGCTGGGGCAAGGCGGTGGTGGAAAATCTGGCCGCAGATTTACGGGCGGAATTTCCCGGCGTAGGCGGTTTCTCGTCCTCCAACTTATGGCGAATGAAGGGTTTTTTTGAAACCTATCAAGGGGCTGAAAAACTCGCACCAATGGTGCGAGAAATCGGTTGGAGCCATAACATCGTCATCATGGAGTACTGTTCCGATCCGCTGGAACGAGAATAGAATAATGGATATACTGTCCCCGGATTTCCCTGACACACACACGACCGAGATCTGCCTGCAAGTCCTGAAAGCAGCCATCGCCGATTTATCAGGAGACAATAAATGATAACAATTGTACAAGGAACAACGAAGAAACCAGTATCCTCACAACGACTAGCAAATTTTTTTGCATGTCGGGACGGATACGACGGATTTCTTTACATAGGTTATCCAATTATTGGGACATCAGAGGGACCATATCCTATCGATGCGTTGTTGGTATCCAGAGACAAAGGGCTAGTCGTATTCAGCCTTGTGGAAGGCCGTGATATGGCTAATTCAGAAGAAACCCAAGACGACTGCTATAACAAGTTGGAATCAAAACTTCGCGCCCACAAGACCTTGATGCACGGACGTAACCTCTGTGTCCCCATTTATCCGGTGACCTTTGCGCCAGCACGCGACGATGTAGAAAATTTATCCAAAAAAGAATATTCAATTTGTAATGAGGAAAACCTTGATGCGTGGCTCGATAACCATAAGTGGAATGAGCCTATCCACTTCGAAGCGTTGGTTTCTGTAATCCAAGCGATTTCGACCATACGGAAAGGGCGCAAAAAGCGGGATGTACAAAAGAAAGACTCACGCGGTGCAAAGCTAAAACGGCTGGAAGACTCTATCGCAAACTTGGACAATCTTCAGGGACGTGCGGTCATTGAGACAGTTGACGGGGTGCAGCGGATTCGTGGCCTGGCCGGTTCTGGTAAGACTATCGTTCTTGCTTTAAAGGCAGCATACCTTCACGCACAGCACCCGGACTGGAAGATTGCTGTTACATTTCAGACCAGATCTTTAAAGGGCCAATTTCGTCAACTCATCAACACCTTCACCATTGAGCAAACCTATGAAGAGCCAGACTGGGACAATATCCAGATAATTCATGCTTGGGGTGCTCCGGGCGGTGGTGACCGAAACGGACTTTATTACAGCTTTTGCCAAGCCCATGGCGTGGAGTATCACGATTTTAGCTCAGCCAAAAGCAAGTTTGGACAAAAGAAGGCGTTTGAAGGCGCATGCCAGAAAGTACTGGATGAATGTCCCAGTCCCACAGGTATTTATGACGCCATTCTTGTGGACGAGGCCCAGGACTTTCCACCCTCATTTTTGCGTATGTGCTATGAGTTGCTCAAGCCTGAGAAGCGGCTCGTTTATGCCTACGACGAACTTCAGAACCTGAACTCACAGTCACTTCCATCTCCAGAAGAAATCTTTGGCAAACATGCTGACGGAACGTTCCGGGTACGCTTTTCACCAAACCAGCCGGACAAGCCCCAGCAGGATGTGATTCTTGAAAAATGTTACAGGAACTCGCGACCTGTGCTGGTCACCGCACATGCTCTAGGTTTTGGCATTTATAGAACCCCGGATGCAAACGTCGAAACCGGCTTGGTCCAGATTTTCGACCACAATCAGCTTTGGCTCGAAGTCGGTTATGAAGTAACAGGCGGGAAATTGGCGGATGGCCAGGAAGTAACCCTCTCGCGCTCTCAGGAAAGTAGTCCGGCTTTTTTGGAAGACCACTCGCCTACAGAGGATTTAATCCAATTCCACTGCTTCAAATCTAAAGAAGAACAATATCAATGGGTTGTCAAACAAATTTATTCTAACCTCTCAGAGGACGAATTACGCCCGGATGATATTGTGGTCATTAACCCCGACCCTCCTACAACGAGAGATGCTGTCGGCCCTATCCGCAAGCAGCTTCTTGAACTCAGGGTCAATTCGCATCTAGCTGGTGTTGATACATCTCCAGACGTTTTCTTTGACGCCGACAGTAAGTCTGTTGCGTTTACCGGTATTTACCGAGCAAAAGGAAACGAGGCCGGTATGGTCTACATCATAAATGCACAGGACTGTTATTCATCATTTGGGAATGTGGCGGGTGTGCTGCGAAATCGGCTTTTTACCGCTATTACTCGAAGCAAGGCCTGGGTCCGAGTTCTAGGGGTGGGTAATGGCATGCAGGCCCTCAAGAATGAGTTTGAGCAGGTTAGGAAAAACGCATTCAGTCTCTGTTTCCGCTATCCTACAGAAGACGAGAGGAAGCACCTAAATATTGTTAATCGTGACATGACGGAAGATGAACGTCGTCGTGTGCGTAAGAAGAAAGATGATCTTGCGCAACTTCTTGACGACCTCGAAGCTGGCCGGGTCTATCCAGAAGACCTGGGTGCAGATCAATTGAGACGATTAAGAGTACTGCTAGGCAGGGAGGCAGAATAATGCCGACACCTGAGGACATTAACCATCAAGTGGAAAAACTTACGGCTGACCTTGTTGGCCTGAGCCTTTGTGATCGACTGAATTTTCCAGCGTTGCGCAATCTTGGCCAAGGATGTCGAGAAGTCGGTATTGGCAATCAAGGGAACATCAGTTTTGCACTGAAGAATGTCCCTTATCACGAAATTTATTCCGAACTAGAGCGAACCCAGACATACAACTTGAGAATGTTGGACGGAGCACTCATCCAAATGATGTATCGCTTCCGGGATAACCAAATTGAAACACACCGGTTGGCATTTTTCCCGTCGCCATTTTTAGAGGAGTTCCAGAACAACCCCGAAATATATCTTGAGGATGAAATCTACGCTGAGGTAATCAAAAAGAATATCGTGCCATTCCCTTTGAGGTTTGATTTTGACTGCCGGAACGGTGTTACAGTCGATGTCGATCATCCGATATCACACTTGACCTTAGGGCAGTATCAGAATTGCCGTATTCCAGTTAGTTCCCCCCTAACGCCATATCACTTCATCGGCTTTATTCTGAGAAATTTCTACAACACGGCTTATCGCCGATATTGCACGCAGATCTCTACTTTTCCGCATGCTTTTGATGTTTCAATCACTGATAGGGAAATGGAGTTGATTTACGTCCAGGCTCCAACTCAGCAAAGACGAGCAGTATGAGATGCCGAAATTCGGGGAACAAATCCGGTGACAGAATATCCGTTTCCCTAATCCCTACTGCAATCTGGAACTTTTTCCGGCTCCGTCCCGGAGAAGGCATAAACCAGCACATTGGTATCCAGAAACAGTTCATCGGGCATTGGCCTGTTCCCGGTTAAAACGCCATTCCCGCGTATCGAGAACAGGAATATCACCCTGTTCCGTGTCCGTTTCTTGAATAGCTTTCCCCACCTCGTGCCGTTGCTCCAAAAACAAAACAAAATCCAGCACCCGATCCGCCAAACCGTCGGGAAGGCATTTGACTTCATAATAAATGCGTTCAGCCGTGTTCATCGTGGCACCCTCCCATCCCAAATCCGGGAACAGTACATCCCATCCAGATTTCCTCAGGGTTTTGACTTTAAATAAAAATCTTCAATTTTTACTTTTGATCGAAGTATTTGACTTTCAATTGAAAGCCTAAAGCTGGAAGTGTTTTTATTTAAATTCAAAAACACAGTCAAAAGCGGAGCATGGAAACCTTTTTGTTTCAATTCAAAAACAAAATCAAAACCCTGGGGGCAATCCCCCAGACCCCTTTTTCTTTTTAATAGTTTTAATATGAGGGGGACTAAACGACTACGGTAGTAAACAGAAACCTCGCGGATACCGGGGGAGATTCCCCCGGCACCCCGCACCATATAATTTTTTCAGACAAACCGCTTCAACACATCCGGTTGCACCACCTGCTGATGCAACGCCGCATCGTTCCAACTCCCACCCCACGACAACACCATCAACTGAGAATAATACAACACCGGAATCTTAAAACTGGTCCCAAACAGTTGGTTGATCTTGCCCTGATAAACCTCCAAATTCAACTGGCATACCGGACACGGCGTCACAATGCAATCGGCCCCGCCATCCACCGCACACTGAATGATCTCCCGGGTCAACTGGCACGACTTTTCCTGCTCGGAAAACATCAACGCACCACCACAACACGCAACCTTCTTGGCATAAGGGATCGCCGTCGCCCCCGTCAACTCAATCATCCGATCCAAATATTGCGGATTCTCAAAACTATCCCCCGCAACCCCAAAAGGACGGTTGGTCTGACACCCTACATAACCCGCAACCTTTAAACCAGTCAACGGCTTGGTCACCTTCCCCTTCAACGTGTCCCAACCAATATCCTCAATCAAAACCTCCACCAAATGCCTCGTCTTGATCCCCCCCTCATAGGAAAGACCCCCTTCCTTCAAGGCAATATTGACCTTTTCCTTGACCTCCGGCTCATGCGCCAACCGCTCACTGGTCTCCCGCATGGACAGCCAACACGCAGCACACGTCGCCACCAAATCACGATCACCCTGCTGCTGCTTGGACAAGGCAAAATTACGCGCCGATAACGCAAGCCTGGGAATCACACCACCCCCAGCATACCCAATGGAGGCACTGCAACAGTTCCAATCATCAATTTCGTTGAGCTTGATATCCAGCATCCGGCACATGGATTGAACGGAGGTCTCCAAATTGGCCGCCGAAGCGTTATGCTCCGAGCTGCAACCTGGAAAAAATGAATACTCCTTCATGCCTTGCCCTCCTTTTGATTTTCAAGTTCAAACGCCTTCTTCAACATGGCCTTGAATCCAGGATAACCCTTGATCTTTCCACGAAAAGGGAGAGGTTTCAACCGCTTGGCCTTCAACATCCCAAGCGCAGAGTCCTTCATCTCCAACCCCTGTTTGATCCCTTCACCAATGCCATCCTTAAAATAAAGCTTCATGGTGAGGGCCGCTTCACCAACCCGACCCGTGGCAACAATATTTTCCCAAAAAATATCCTTGGCAAAATGATGCGTAGACTGCTTGGGGTCCGCCTTGCCTTGAACCGAAGCATAACGGGCCAAACCATGAATGATATGGGTGATGGGAAGATTGCGCGGACAACGGACAATGCAATTATAACACGAAGTACACATCCACATGTCGGTGCTGCTCAATACCTCATCACGCAACCCCGCACGTACCATCTGGAAAAGCTGCCGGGGGGAATGGGTCCAGGCCCCCAGGAAACCCATCGGGCAAGATCCCGCGCAGACCCCGCACTGCATACACATCTTGATCCAGTGCCCTTCCTCCGAATTTTCATAGACCTCTTTGGCAAAAGTCAGGTCGTAAGTCATGTTTATTCTCCAGTTGAACCTTGCCAAACGGTTGGAACCCCCCATCGGGAGATTCCAACCGCAATCGCACCGCTCGCAATAGGATCAGAACCCCTTATAGGGATTGGGATCCAACGCGCTGATCTCCGCCACAAACCCATTGATGACCTGTGGCAGGGTTTCGGCATCCATAATATTGACCTCCACCATCTTCACCCGGGACGATTCCAACTGGAGCCGATCCAAGGTCTCGGACACCTTGCTCAACCGAATCTCCGCCAAAGCGGAACCACGAACATTGTGGCATTGATAATCGGTGCCATGACGACACCCCATCAACAACACCCCGTCGTAACCCGAAGCCATGGCATCGGCAATCCAAACCAAACTCATGGACCCCATACAACGCAACGGAATAATCCGAATATACGGCGACAAAGCCCCGGCATGACTCCGACCCACCATGTCCAAAGCGGGAATGGCATCGTTCTCACAAGCAAAAACAAGAATCCGTGGCTTTTCATCATCCGCCTCGGGAATCTCCATCTCCTTGAGCATGGAGCCGATCATATCCACCGAATAGTTGGCAAAGGAGATGATCTTTTGCGGACAAGCACCCATACAAGTTCCACAACGGCGACAACGGGTCGGATTGAACAAGGGATTGCCCTTTTCATCCTCATTGATGGCCCCAAACGGACACTCTTCCGTACACCGTTTGCACTGGGTACACCCCTCCTCCCGAAACGACGGAAACGAAAGATCACCCGCCCGTGGATGCACAGCGGCACCACGCGCCACCGACTCCACCACTTGAATCGCCTTCAAAGCCGCACCGGCAGCATCGGTACACGTTGCGGCGATACCCATGGGACGCCTAGCAGGACCGGCAACATAAATCCCCGTCCGCCGCGTCTCATAAGGGAAACAAATGAAATGAGAATCGGGAAAGTTGTTCTTCAACGATGGCAAACCGGGACCTTGACGGTATTGCAGATTTAAAATCGATCCCGGCAGTTCATCCACCTGTTTACCCACCGGCGATGCCGAATTGGGATCGGTGGTATCCATCGTGGTCTCCATTCCGGTCGCCAAAACCAGAAGATCAACCTCCATCGTGACACCCTGACGCAACAACTTGTCATTGACCTCCAACGTCAATCCCGAACTGCCCGAAGTGACCTTGTTGACATCACCTTTGATGAAAATACCCCCTTCGTTCTGGACTTTGCGATAAAAATCCTCCATCTGTCCAGGGGTCCGAACCTCCTGATAAATCAAATAGGCCGAGGCATCGGGATGATTTTCGATGACATAAAGTGCCTGCTTGAGAGAATAAACGCAGCAGGCCCCAGAACAATATTCCAAATGACTCGTATCACGCTGACCAGCACACAAGGAAAAAGCGACCCGCTTGGCCGGTTTACCATCCGATTTACGGACGATTTTCCCCGCTTTGGCCATCTCCTCAAATTCCATACTGGTGATGACATCGGGAGAGGAACCATATCCCAACTTTTTATCCAACTTGCCCGGGTCATACGCCTGAAAACCGGTGGCGACAATGATGCTCCCCACCCGCTCCACCGCAGCGGTCCCGTTGTGATTCAAGGTAACATCAAACAACCCCGGTGCCCCAACGGTCTTCTGGACAACGGTGTTGTTCATGATCCGAATATTCTTGTTCCCCTTGACCTCCGCCAACAGCATAGGAAGCGGATTCTCCTCCAATTTGTTGTACGGTGCCCTGGCGGGGGAAACCTTGTGCATCTTGGCAACCTGACCGCCGAGCGTTTCTCCCTTTTCCACCAAAATCGCCTGGTAGCCGGTACGGGCTACCTCCAAGGCGGCGGTCAACCCGGCGATACCACCGCCGACCACCAAAACAACCTTGGAAAAAGGGGTCGAAGCCTCATACGGATTGGGATCATTCATCTTCTTGACCTTGACACACCCAATACGGATGTAATCCTCGGCCATCATCTGACGATCTTCCTCCGCCGTGTCATCGCCCTCTGGAACATCGAGAACCCACAGGCATTTGTCACGAAGATCGACCCGATCCATCTGGGCAATCCCCAACCGGAACTCCTCATTCTTGACCCGGTGCGAACAGCCAGCGATGACCAGGGCATTGACCCCTTCGTCGGTCAAATCCTTCCGAATCATCGCAATTCCCTCGGTACCGCAAAGGAATTCATGGTTTTTCACGACGGGAATCTTTTGTTCCTTGGTGGCAATGTTTCCAAGCGCCTTGACATCCAGGGCATCCCCGATGCCACAGCCGGTGCAGATATAGCAACCAATCTTTTTTTCCATCGTTCCCTTATCCCTTTGCATTCACAGCGGTTTGAATAGCTCTCAGCGCGGATGCGGTACTCGATTGAACCGAGCCAGACACATCGTTGGGTTGGCTGGAGCAGCCCGAAGAAAAGAGTCCGCCGCCAGAGACGACAAAACCATATTCGTCGTACCGGGCATCCGCCATAGGAACCTTGGCTGAGGTCGCGGAATTGGGTTCCATACCCGTGGCCAAAACCACCAGATCATAAGGCTCTTCATAACGGACGCCGGTGAGGGTGTTTTCCCCAACGACCACCGGATTGCCCGTCTTGGGATCCTCATCGATACGCGCCGGTTTGGACTTGATCCACTGGACCCCAGAATCGGCCTCAACCATCTTCTGGAACCCTTCATAACGGTCCATGGCCCTCAGATCAATATAATAGATGGTCACCTTGGCATCGGGATTTTTCTCCCGAACATATGTCGCCTGCTTCATCGAGGCCAGACAACAAATCCGCGAACAAAACGGAAGATAATTATGGTCCCTGGAACCGGCGCATTGAATAAACGCAATATTCTTGGCCTCCTGACCATCGGAGGGGCGCACCAGCTTCCCACCCGTAGGGCCAAATTTATCCGCCATCCGCTCAAAACGCATATTCGTAGTCACATTGGCGATGCGGCCAAATCCATAAGGGAGAACTTTTTCGGCATCGTAAGGTTTCCATCCCGTCGCCCAGACAACGCTGGAGACCTTCTCTTCGGTGACCGTCGCCTTCATGTCGGGTTCGATGGCCCCCACGGGACAAACTTCCACCAGCTTTTTCGCTTCCGCCGACGCTGCAAAATCGGCATCCATGTAATAGTGGCTGGGATAGGCCATGAAATGATCATGACGAATCGCCTTGATCTTGTTCATGCCAAAATTATACGGATTATCCACCTCTGTCTGACAGGCCTTGGCGCAGTCACCACAGGCGGTACACTTTTGGTTCACAAAACGGGGATTCTGCCGGATCCTTGCGGTGTAGGCTCCAGCCGATCCTGTGATTTCCTCAACTTCCGCCAGCGTCATCAACCGAATGCGGGGATTGTTCTTGATGCGTTGATAGTTGATCTCCAATCCGCAGGTGGGGGAACACAACTTGGGAAAATATTTCGTGTGTTGTGCAACCCGCCCTCCAAAATGGGGCGACTTTTCAACCAACAGAACATTGTATCCGACTTCGGCAGCCTCAACGGCAGTGGTTAGACCACTGATTCCGCCGCCGACGACCAGAATGGTTTGGCCCGCGGCTTGCCCATCCGCCATGATTCACCTCCGAGAGTTTCCATAATTAGGTGGGTACGATCCAGGTCGGGACTCAAAGCCCTTCCGCTGGACAGGAACAAAATAAAAAGCTGATTCTATGAATCCCCCAATCAATGTTCAACAGAGTTTCGCTATTTGGCCGTTTTTTGCTTTGATAAAAACATTCTTGTTTCTAATCCGACATAATCACCCCTTTTTCCCATCAGACCATTGCGGGAAGGGTATCGAATAACCGAAAATACCGGATTCCATCGTAATTGGTTAACGTAAAGGAGCATCATGGACAACGCTTTCTTCAAACTGCTGCACCGGGAACCTGTGGAAGCCCTGAGAATTACCGTGGAGTCCTACCTCCATGAGGCAACCAACGCCCGTCACCTCCATCTTGCCACCGACGATCCTCACAATGCCTTTCTGGTGGCTTTTCTGACGGTTCCTACCGATTCCACCGGGGTTGCCCACATCCTGGAACACACCGCCTTGTGCGGCAGCCAACGCTATCCCGTCCGGGATCCATTCTTCATGATGTTGCGGCGGTCGTTATCAACCTTCATGAACGCCTTCACCGCCAGCGATTGGACGGCGTATCCATTTGCCAGCCAATCGCGCAAAGATTTTAATAATTTATTGGATGTCTATCTCGACGCCGCCTTTTTTCCCCAACTCCTGGAGCTGGACTTCGCCCAGGAAGGGTGCCGCATCGAGTTGGAAAACCCAGAGGATAAAACCGCAAACCTTGTCTACAAAGGGATCGTCTTCAACGAAATGAAGGGGGCCATGAGTTCCCCGGAACGGGTTCTTTGGGAACACCTCTCCAAGGAGATCTTTCCCACCAACGCCTACCATTTCAACAGCGGTGGCGACCCGGAACATATCCCCGATCTGACCTGGAAGGATCTGAAAGAATTTCATGCCCGCCATTATCATCCATCCAACGCCATATTCATGACATTTGGTAATATTCCCGCCAGCGAACATCAAACGGTCTTTCAAGATCGTGTCCTGAAAAACTTCCAAAAAATCGATGTGGATTTCAAGGTTCCCCTCGAACAAAGACGCAACACCCCGGTCCGCGTTTCCGGTCACTATGCCTTGGATGGAGAAGAAGACACCTCGGAGAAAACCCATGTCGTTCTTGGATGGTTGTTGGGGGAGAGTGTCGATCAGGAGCTACTCTTGAAAACCCATCTACTCAATGGGGTACTCCTGGATAACAGTTCCTCACCACTGCTCAAGTTTCTTGAAACCACCGATCTAGGCACCTCCCCCTCGCCCATTTGTGGATTGGACGATTCGGGTCGGGAGATGGTGTTTGCCTGTGGCGTCGAAGGGTCGGAACCGGCGTTGGCCGATCAGGTTGAACAGGGGATCCTCGGCATCCTCGAACAGGTGGCCAGGGATGGTGTGGAACAGGAACGGATCGACGCGGTACTCCATCAACTGGAACTGTCGCGCCGGGAAATTGGTGGCGATGGCTTGCCGTATGGTCTCAAGCTGATGCTGACCGCCTTGCCGGCGGCGTTGCATGGGGGTGATCCGGTGGCGGCCCTGGCGTTGGACAGTATTTTGGAAAAGCTGCGGGATGATGTCAAAAATCCTGAGTTCATCAAAGGGTTGGCCAGGAAGTGGCTTTTGGATAACCCCCATCGGGTCCGGGTGATCCTGGAACCGGATACCCATCTCAATGCACGGTCTGTCCAGCGTGAGGCGGCCAGATTGGCGAAAATCAAAGCTGAAATGACCCCCAATGCCATCGCAGCGATACAACATGCCGCGCAGGCACTCAAAGAACGTCAAGAACAAGAAGATGATTCAGAAATTCTGCCACGGGTCACCTTGGCGGATGTCCCGCCCAACCCAGTCATCCCGATCGGGTCGGTCAAAGAATCCCTGGCCATCCCTTTGACCCATTTTGAACGTCCGACCAATCGTCTGGTCTATCAACAGGTCATCTTGGACGTTCCCGACATGGGGGATGATTTATTGGATATCCTCCCCCTGTTTTCATCCAGTCTTCCAGAAGTCGGGCTGGGCAAGCGGGATTATTTGGAAACTCAGGCTTGGCAATCGGCGATCAGCGGTGGCATTGGTGCCCGCACCTCGGTACGGGGTGATGTCGATGATGGTGATCGATTCCGCTGTGTCTTTTCGGTCTATGGCAAGGCGTTATCCCGCAATCAAATCCCTTTGGCAGAATTGCTCAACGAAACCCTTCTCAAGGGGCGGTTTGATGAATTGACCCGATTGCGGGAACTCATCGCCCAGTTTCGCGCTGGTGCTGAAATGCGTGTCAATGATAATGGCCATGTGTTGGCCATGAGTGCCGCCAGCAGTGCCAGCAGTCCCACGGGAACCATTCATGAACGTTGGAGCGGCATGTCGGCCATTAGCCGCCTCAAGGCATTGGACGAATCTTTGGACGATCCGGTTCAGTTGCGCCTTCTTTCCGAACGGTTCCAGCGAATCCAGGAGCATCTCCTTCGGGGACCACGGCAGTTGTTGGTCGTCGGGGAACGCGATGATTTTGCAACCCTGGAAGATTCCCTGAAGCAACTATGGCCGGAAAGCCATGGAGATGCTATCGAAGCTTTGAAACCCCGTTTCTCAGAGACAAAAGGTAATCTTGGCTGGGAAATTGTCACCACGGTCAATTTTTGCGCCCGTGTCAATCGATGCATCCCTTTTTCTCATCCCGACGCGCCGACCCTTTCGGTTTTGGGGCAATACCTGAAAAATGGGTTTTTGCATCGTGCCATCCGCGAACGGGGGGGGGCTTATGGTGGCGGGGCCGGTTATGATTCGGACACCGCCTCCTTCCGGTTTTATTCTTATCGTGATCCCAGGCTGGCCGATACACTCACAGACTTTGAACGTTCCTTGGAATGGCTTCATGGGGGTCAACATCCACCCAGGGCTTTGGAAGAGGCCATTTTGGGTGTCATTGGGGCCATCGATCGTCCCGCCTCCCCGGCGGGTGAAGCGAGACGAGCGTTTCATGATGCATTGCATGGACGGACGGCTCAAAAACGGACACGGTATCGTGAACAGGTATTGAATGTAACGTTGGAATCGATGCGGCGGGTCAGCGAACTTTATCTGCAACAAAGTGATGCGGCGTTTGCGGTGGTAGGGAGTGCGGTGGCTTTGGATCGGGAGACCGACGCAACCTGGCAGCGGCAATCGCTCTGAGGAATTAGCTAATTTTTCCCGTGATTTCTCTTCTAAGGGGAAAATACGCAAACGCGCACCTTAGCTTGAGGTTTTTCGCACCTTTTGCGACAAACCTCAAGCACCGTGCTATGTTTCCGAGGAAAGAAAGGGACTTCCCGCATCTTGCCCGGGTAAATCGTGATACATTTTCGGCGCAAAGGAGACGACCGGGCGATTTGAAGATCGCTCAGAGTTTTGGAGATCTGTCACGATGGCGTCTATGTCGTAATTGAAACGGGCAGCATGCTCATCACGAAATTTGTGCAACTCTTCTATGATGGGATCGTTCCACATGGTGATTCCTCCTCAGGCAATTCCTCTGGGGTGCTGATAACCGACGCAACAACGCCATATCTTCGAAAATTCTCGGTTATTCTTTGGCGGGTCAGGGCATTGGCGATGTGCCTACAATTCCACGTCAACAAATAGTCCATGCCATGAACAGCCGCCAGGGCAATATGGACGGCATCATCTCCTGCCTGTTTCGAACGCGGTTCCGTTGGGAACCCTCTGTCATGATCTGTAGGGCAGTTTTTCCTGGGGGATCGGCAGGTTCTCGAACTCTGGATCCTTATGCACCAGGATTGCTCCAATCTCCAAGGATGCGGCGGCAATCCAGGCATCTCCCAATGAAAGTGGGTAGGTTGCCTTGATGCGAGCTGCGTTCTCCAATAACGAGGGCGATTCGTGAATCCAGTGGATCGGCAACGCGAGGCAATGGCGATAGGCTTGGCGTCCTGCTGTTTCTCCTTCATCTTTCCAAACACGATAGAGTATCTCCATCAACGAAATGAAACATCCGTGGCACGCATTTCCTCCTGTAGCGGCGTTATGGAGTAGCATCGCCACTCGTGCCGCACCCGGCTCGTTGTCGCGCAGTGCCAACAGAGCCGAGGTGTCGAGCAAAAATCCACTCATGCTTCTCGTCCCAAATCGCTCCGGCGCTCCGTCAACAGGCTTTCCGTCCCACCGCCCTTGCCGCTGCCACGAAATGCAGCAACGGTCTGCCCTGCCATGGATTCCACGCTGTGCCGATTACGGAGGACATCAGGATCCGTCAATCCATGGCGGTATCCCAAATAACCGATGAAATCCAGCACCTCCTGGATCAACGGTTCCGGCAAGCGGCGCAATTCGTGTTGGACTTTCTCAGCAAGGTCCATGATCATTGTTTTTCCTCCTGTTGCTTGATCCATCCCCCCAGAATCCGCCCGGTTTCATTCACGCCACGGATGGCAAACTCGAAGGCGTCGTGGGACAGGAATTTTTCCTCATGACAAATGCTTAATAGCACTCGAATTTTTTCCAAGCGCAGGTTAGCCCGTTTGAGGATCTCCCTTTTGTCCCTACTGTACCGGGCTTCTACCAAATTTTCCACTTTCATCCAACGCCAGACCATCGATGCGGTTGGCGAAGGTGAAACGTACTCGACGTGGAAATTTTTCCGTAGTAAAGATGTTCCAGTATACGGAGATGCTTATATTACCAGAAATTCTCCGTATATTGCTGAAATTTAAACGATATTCTTATTTTTCTTTCCAAGAACTACTTAAACCGCTTGTAAAAATCTCCTCGCGCCCCCACGAAATTAAAAAAAACAACTTCCCGCTCAAAATCAACGGTGACGCCGATGCGATATTTCCCAAAACGAAACCGCCCCTGATTGGGGCGATTGGTAAACATAAGAAAATTTGGAAACTGCAAAGGACTACGCGGATCGTCAATCAAATCTTCAATGAAATCGCTAATCTGTCTTTGAAACGTAACGTGCAGGTGAGAAAAAGATTTTTGAAAACTACGTTCAATTTGAATCGTCCACATAGAGATTCTTCGCTCATGTTGCAAGCCGTGTGACGCCACATGGAATCCTGAGGAATTCCAACGTCACTTTTTTAATGCTACATTGCCGCAACGATAATGGCATAGGTCTGCTCATCCCTCTTTGAAAAATCTGCGTCCATCTGCGAAATCTGCGGATTCACGACATACCCTCCGTATTCCACATACGCTTCATGAACTTTTCTTCTGTGCTATCCGCAGATTTCGCAGATTCGCACAGATTCAAGACGAAAGATTCTATGCGGCGTCACACAGTTTACAACATGAGCGAGATTCTTATTACGCCTTCTTTCGGCCCATTGACGCTAAAAAATCTTGTCCATCCATCCGATCTCTTGGATGGTCGTGCTGGTGACTGTAAGCAATGGCAGTAGCGATCTCTTCATCGGCCATGACTTCCTCCATAGCCATCAAAAGCACTTCCTCGGGTGCTGTTTGAAGAAAGGCGGCCACTTTTGGATGAGTGATTTCTCTGGAAATCAGCATTTTATGGGTCTCTTCAACGGGTGGAACATTGATAACTAGCGCAGAGTGATGGTAGCAGAATCATTGTTACCCGGGGATGATAATCCTCCCGAACCCCCGTAATATCCCCATTCACTTCTTCGCTGTCACCTGCGAATTGGGTCGTTTGGTTGGTTTCTTGCTCACTTTCTTGGGTAACGGATCGACGACCTTGGGCTTTGCGGCAGACGATGGTTTCTTCTCATCGGCCAATTCCGGCTTTTTGACAACTTCCTCCTTGGCCGGTTTTACCACCTCCGGCACATCCGAGGAGACCTTTTCCTCTTGGGTATCTCCCGACTTTTCAACGCTGGAACTCCCATGTCCCGGCATGAACGGTGTCTTCTGCTCCCCAGACCCACGCAAAACCCCCTTGTTCTTCTCAAGCCACGTTGCCATCGCCGGCCAACGATCCACCGCCTTATCGGCATCCTGAAACAAAGACCTGACCGAATCAAAAAAATCGACCGTCATCGGATCGGCACTGGAAGGGATCTCAACACTCAACGTATGTAACAACTGCCCCATATTGGAAAGCACCCGAAATTTGGCCGCCAACTCCTGATAATGTTCCACCACCAAATTATTGCGGGCACTGTAAAGCTCATTCTCAACATCCAGCAAATCCATCAAAGTCCGCTGTCCAATGCGATATTGCTTAAAATAAGCTGTACGCACCTTCTCGTTATCCTGCACCTGGGTCACAAACAATTCACGACGCGACTGCGCCGCCACCAACGCCGCATACCCATTGGCCAAGTTTTCGGTGATATCCAAAACCGCCTTGTCCAATTGGCTCTGCGCCTGAGCCATATTGAAGGTCGCCTCCCGCTTGGCATGCATGTCCTTGTAACCGGAAAAGGCGTTGACCGTCATCTCCACCACCGCACTCATGGATTCACTACGGCCAGGAGATCCTGCCAAATGGGCATCATTATTCCCCGTCAAGATCAGATTGATCGCCGGAGCAAATGCGCTGTTGGCAGACAACGCTTGCTCCTTGCTGGCAAAATAGGCCTCCTGCGCCGAAAAGATGGCAGGATGAATCCCCAGTGCCTGCTTCAACGCCTCCTTGCGATCCTTGGGAACCAACCCTTCCGGGATGACAGGTTCCTGAAGATCCTTGGGCGGATAACCGAAAAGTGCCTCAAACGTTGCGTCGGCAACATCCTGCGTGGATTGAATCTGCGCCAATACCGCCTCGGCCTGTTTTACCCGTGCTTGCGTCTGCGAAACATCCGCCTTAGTCCCTGCCCCACTTTCGGCCCGCTTCTGCACCAATTGCAATAACGCCTTATGCGATGCAACACTCTCTTGGGCCGCCAAAATCTGGCCCCGGTTTTTCATCACGTTTAAATAACTGTCCACGGCCCGCATACCAATGGTTTCCGCAACCTCCAAGACCCTCCATGACGCCGCACGGGCGTTTGCCTGACTACTCAACACCAAGTGGGACGTCCCAAACCCACGATACAAATTCTGGGTCAAGACAATCCCACGCTGCTTAGGATTCAACCAAACATTATCCACGCCCGTTGCCTGGGTTGTGGCATTGTCAGACCCCTCGCGACCATTGGTTCCACGTAAATTGATCGTCGGAAGGAAATCGGCCATGGAAGAGCCAACCCGTTCACGCGCCCCAGCGGTGGCATATACCGCCTGCGTCACCTCCGGCCTGTAATTCAACGCCTGTGCCACCGCACCCGGAAGTTCCTGGGTATGCCCCAAAGACGAGCCGAGCAACGCCCCCAATCCCACAACCATCCCCAAAGTCTTCAACACCGAACACCTTTTCCTCCCATAAGCCCGCCCCGCCCCGCCTCGTGCCCAAACTCCCGATGCATCAGCCTCTCCACAATATTCCGTCGCTGCGGCATTCATAACAAGCTATCCTTATCACTCTGGCTCGGAGAAGCATTCCCCGGAAGCGGTTTCAACGTAACGGCGCGTTTCTTATAGTCAGGCACTGCCATGCGGGACATGTAATCCATGACCGCTGTAATCTCCTCCGGCGTATAGGCCTCCACCTGAACAATCATCAGAGGATGGCCATTACGACGCTTTTCTTCTTTGATCCACTGAAACTGCCGCACCAGATAGTTATAGTGCTGCCCGTAAACCAACTCAAACATTTTCCGGCTGTCACCCTCCCCGGCAGCACCATGACATGCGGCGCAATCCCTGTCATACAATTCCTTGCCGCGCTTGAGATCTTTACCAGGCCCCTTGCCGTTGTTATCGGTCATGGCCATGGCCTCGATATAGGCGGCAACATCCGCCATATTCTGAACGCCACCAATCTCACTGGGGAGAGAAAACCGATACATCTCTGGGTTATCCCGATTCTTGGAGCGGATATCGGCCAATTGCTTGAGGGTGACATCTTTATATTGCCCTGCAATCTGCGGATACTTCCCTTCTTTGTCCCCCCATCCATCGGGCTGATGGCATTTTTCCGAGCAATAATCCTTATAGACCTTTTGACCATGGGCGACATCCGCCTTCAACCGCATAGCCTCTTCCTTCTCTTGGTTGCGCTTGTTCCACTCCCCCAGAATAACATCCAAAATCTTTTTATTCTGGCCGGTGCGCACACTGGGATCGGAAACCTTCAACAATGCCTGGGGATTGGCCAATATCGCCTTGCGGTACATCTTGCGCGCCATCTCCAATTTTCCAGTATTTTCATAAACAACCCCCATGTTGGTCAATGCCGCCAAATTCCTTGGGTCCAGATCCAACGACTCCTTGAGGATTTTCTCCGCTTGCGCAAAATCTTTGTTCTGAATAAATTGGAACGCTTGCTGGTTCAACTTCTTGCTTTGCATTTTTTTATCCGCATCGGGATCCGTTGCGGCAGCACCATCCTCACCCGAAGCCCCCTCGGCGGAAGCCTCCACATCCCCAGCATCCAGATCTTCCATTTTCCCCAACCAGGGGGCTTTGGCAAACTGGGAAAACGGCGGTGTTGACGGCTTGGTAGCCATCTCGTTTCGTGGCGTGGAGATAAACGCACGATCCACATCGGGCACATCTGGCCGCCAACCCAGACAACTGGAAAGCATCATTCCAGCAATCAATGTGATAATCCAAATCCTCTGCATTGTGAACACCCTTAACTGATGAACAACATCAAACTGGAATCCCAGAAAAAAAACGTCCGCCGGAGATAAACCGAGCAAGGTTGTGACTTACTGCGGAAAATCCCCCGATCCGAAGAATATAGCAAAAAACAGGCCTTTTTTTAACGATATCCCCCCCAATTTTGCCAAAGGACACCTTCGCCATCGGCAGCAACATCAACCATGTGTTTCAGCCCCTCCCGTCCCCAGATGGTCCAACCCATGGAAAGAATGCACATCCACCGGATCAAAACCGCCCGCAATGGCCGCCATCCCTTCATGGTAGGATCCCATCGCCTGAGCGGAATGCAAATCGACCAGATCCATATAACCCTGCATCGGAACTTGTGGAACGTCATTGCCAAACATTTGCATGATATTCAAGGCCATGAGACTCTGCCCTGCATCGGTTCCACCCAATCCCGCCTCCCCCTGGGATGACATGGACTTCATAAGCTCCATGAACTGTTGATCCAGCAAAGCGGCATCATCCATCGCGTCTGGGAGCGACGCCTCGGCTGGTGACGGTGTTCGCACATGAAGAGCCAATTCGGAAAAACTCCCCTTGCTCCCATCGCCATACGCAAACGACCCCTCGGAAAGAATCCTGGCACCATCCACCGGTGTTCCCAAGGGTGTTACAGCCAAGTCAATGGCGGTGATGTCCCAATGGGCCAGGTTTTGCATCTCCCCGGCATCGGTCGTTCCGTTGGTATTGGTATCGCTCCAAAGAGACAAGTGCGCAAACTCGGAATCTGCGGCATCGATACGACCATCATGATTGTCATCCAACCCCGCCAGCGCCCCAACCCCCGTCGTCTTATAAGATTGAAAATACTCCGAAAACATCTCAGTAACGTTATCTACCACACCATTGGCATTCTGGTCCAGCACCAGAAACCCATCACCAGGATCAATCCACCCTTCTGCGACAAGCGAACCATCCGGTGCCATGGCAAAGGGATGCCCACCCATGGGAAAGTGGGTAATCCCCAATCCATTGCCATCCAGATCGAAGACAAGTGGATCGACAACATTGGGGAGATAAAAAGAATGGACCGCCCCATGGGCACCGCCATTGGGATTCCCAACCGCAGCATAATCACCGTAAACCGCAACAGCACCGTACCCGCCTTCGCCACCATCAATAGACACAGAAAGATCGGAATAATGTTGCCAAGTTCCATCGGCCTGCTGTTTGAATACCTTTGTCTGCCCAGCACCCGGCACACCGGCAACTATCGTGTCACCTTGAATCGCAACAGAGTCTCCCAGGTAGAAAAAGCTTCTTCCTTCACCACCATCGACCGGAAGATCACCCGTCAATCTTTGGACAAAGTTCCAACTGCCCGTCGTTCCAACGCGCTCAAAAACATCGACAGCACCATAATCCAGCAGCGTATTGCCATAGGAATTTTCCATGTCGGCGTTCGGAACGCCAACGACCAGAGTATTTCCTGAAATGGCCACTGAAGAGCCGAAATGATCATCACTATTCACGAATGATCCTGGCTCATCGAGGGTTTGAATCAACGTCCATCCTATCCCCTCACCGGAATCGATACGTTGGTAAATGCTGACCAAGCCCGATCCGCTGTACGGTGTCCCAACCACAGCAATACTGCCCTGGATATCCACAGCACGACCAAAATTGATCAACTCTCCAAGAACATCTGACACCAATTCAGTCTCTTGCTCCCAAGCACCACCCACTTTGTGAAAAATATAAGCAGCCCCAGAGTCTAAATAATTGTCGCGATCAGCCCAGGGGGCACCAACAATGGCATAATCACCAGAAATCGCGGAAGCGTAACCAAAACCGTCCCCACTGCTACCGTCAGAGGCCATCAAAACATCGGTCTCGACCCAAGCATTGCCCTGATGTTCAAATATGTACGCCACCCCAGAATAGGAATCATAATCGTTCATCGCATCACCAGCACCGATAATCGCTTGGTCACCCGAAATATCAACAGAACTCCCAAATCCATCTCCGTCAACAGATAAGCTGGAAGTAATTGTCGATGCCAACGACCATTCCCCATTGCTTTGGAGTTCATAGGCATGCACTGTCCCGGTGTATGCTGTATCAGCCCATTCTCGTGCGCTTACCAACAGCACACCATCCCCCATGGCGACACTTTCACCAAAATAGCTCCAATTACTGCTAAAAGGAGACGCGATCACTTGTTCGGGTTTTTCAAGATTGACGGTGATGGATACACTGTCCGTCCCCCCATGACCATCCGAGATTTCATAGGAAAAGACCAACGATTCCCTGATAGACGTAAGATTTTTTGCCGCCAAAACGTTTATATGCTCCAACTCGGATGCGGCCATAGTATCGCCGACATGCAACAAGTTTCCATGATAGAATAAAGAGATATATTCAGAGTCAGGAACCTGCGTCAGCGTCACCGTCAAGGAATCACCCTCGATGTCGGTCGGTAGCACCAGATCAACAGCCGACAGTTGAAACCGATCCATCGTCAGACTGATACCAAGCACTTCTCCCCAGGCATAGGCATAGTCCGCGTTATACCAATTCCAACCCATGGCGGCAATCGTACCATTCCCATAGGGGATCATCGCCACCGTGCTGACGGAGCCATCCGAAGACACAGTTGGGGTCAACTCATAGATACTCATAGCACCCAAAGGGAGAGACGCCACCGTGATACCGGTGAAGTCGGTATATTGTAACCCACTAGGGCCATTTGTGAAAATCGTATGTCGTCCCGTTTCTGTCAACAAGGCCGTATACAAATCACCATTGGTTAGAACAGAGCGGTCCGAGCCAAAGTCTGAAATATTCGCCGAAGGGGGATCAATACTCATTTGCAGAGTATAATTCCTTACGCCATACGCACTGTCATCGGATGTCGTTCCCGTAGAAGAGGAATTGATTCCATAGGGAATATTAGGGAAATTCGTGACGACGACATAATAATAACCGTTTGCATCGACTGTATATTCAAAATAGGAATCAAAAGCATGCACGCTCCCCGTTCCACCATAACCTGTACTGTTATCATCATTATAATTCAACCGCGTTCCATCACTATTATAAAGACCAACTTCTGTATCCAGATACTGCGTACCTGTACCATAAGCATGGTCAATATCAAAGATGATTCTTTCCCCTGCTTTCAGGTAAATTTTATAAAAATCAAATTCTCCCGAAGAGCGGATATCACCTTGGATTTGGACGGAGGGGAGGGAAGTGTTCCCCAACTCAGGGTCGTTGGCATATCCAAACTGTGTTCGGCCAATAGAGACTGCCGAGTTCCAGGTGTAGTCCACCTCAAGGGTCTCGGACGCGCTCCTCGGAACCAATCCCAACCCAAAAATATCATTCAACATCTCAGGATCGGCCATGGAGACCACAGTGCCACCATTGGCGACAAAATTCTGAATGATAGCCGCATATTCGGGGGATATCTCCGGTGTACTGGACATCTCCGGGGTGGTGAACATATCATTGGACACCGACATGGTGGACATGGTGGACTGACCGAAACCGGGCGGGAGTACCAAGACATCCTTGTTATTCGCCAGAAAATCACTAAAAGCCGGAAGAGCATCCCCCTCATAGAAAGAAACCGTATGGCCTAGACTATATTGCAACACCTCCGATATAACACTAGAATATTGAGATCCACTCGGAAGAAACGCCACATTAAGAGAATGGTCCAAATAGAGAGGGGAAAGATTGACCGTAAAGGTTTGGTCTACACCACCATCGGGGGTATCATTGACGGGGGCGATGCTCAAGGTCATGGTATTGGTCGAAGCGGAAAAGTCGGTCCCATCACTAACCTGGAACTTGAAAGTGGTCTGCCCACTGGTATTGGACACCGGGGTATATTTCAACAGCCCGGCAGTGATATCCGCCTCGGAAATCACTTGATTGGTGGTAACCGTCACCCCATTCAGTGCCAAAACACCATCACTAGGCAACTGGGTCACCCGAACCGAAGAGAGTTGACTGCTCTCCATGTCGGTAAAACCAAAATCGCTGACGGCAAACGTCAACGCAACGTCCTCACTCACCCCTGCAATTTTGTCCAAACCCGTAGGCAAATCATTAACGGGGGCGATACTCAAGGTCATGGTATTGGTCGAAGCGGAAAAATCGCTCCCATCGCTGACCTGGAACGTGAAAGTGGTCTGCCCGCTGGCGTTGGACGCCGGGGTGTATTTCAACAGCCCGGCAGTGATATCCCCCTCGGAAACCACCTGGCTGGCAGTAACCGTCACCCCATTCAGCGACAAAACACCATCACCGGGCAACTGGGTCACCCGAACCGAAGAGAGTTGACTACTCTCGCTATCGGTGAAACCAAAATCGCTGACGGCAAACGTCAACGCAACGTCCTCACGCATCGATGCAATCTTGTCCAAACCCGTAGGCAAATCATTGACGGCGGTAACATCCAGAGAGACCGTATATTCCGTCGCTTGGTACTCGGTGGCATCCGTCGCCAAAAGTTGGAACTTGAGGGTATCGTAATTCTCCCCGTTATGATTTGTCTGGGGTACGTAAACCAAATGTCCCGACTGAATTTCGGAGACCGCCACTTCCTGGTTGGCAAAAACCTCGGAACCGTTCAACAGGAGAGTGCCACCCGTCACCGTCTGAATGATCTTCACGCGGGCTAGATTTTGCATCTCCCCGTCATTCAACCCAAAATCAACAATAACAAAACTGTGACTGGTATCCTCAGCCAAGGAAACGTCAAACGTAGTCGAAACCACGGGAAATACATACCGTATCGGCGTTACCGGCTCTGGTACTGGTACCGGCTCTGGTACTGGTACCGGCTCTGGTACTGGTACCGGCTCTGGTACTGGCACTGGCTCTGGAACCGGAACCGGCTCTGGTTTTGGCTCTGGTTTTGGCTCTGGCTCTAGTTTTGGCTCTGGCTCTGGTTCCGGCTCTGGCTCTGGTTCTGGCAATGTAATAGCAGGGGGAGCGTCTTGCACGAGCGGTTTATTGACAGTAACCAATTGCTGCACAATTTTCGGCGTAGCCGTAAATTCCTGCGCACCAACCAATGTTTTCAACGTAAAGGTTTCGGCGGCTGGTTTAGCAGCTAACTGCGTCCCTGCGGAAGCCACCACAGCCTGTCCCACCAGTGCCCCACCCGTTCCAATCAGATCAACCAAATTGGCAATCTGACCCACCCCAGCATCGCCGGGGGTATCCCCTCCCGTGGGTTCGCCAGCCAGTTCATCACCGACCCCTTGTGTCTCCGGCGGAACCTCCTCCATGACTCCTTCGGCGGCGGCCTGCTGGGGGCCGCCTCCCCGCCCTTCATTGGCGACTTCATTGACCGCTTGGGGTGTCCCTCCCTCCGGCGTCCCCTGCTGATTCTGGTTTTCCTGCTGATTCTGATTTTCCTGGCTTTGTTGCTGCTCCGCAGCCGCCTTGATGTCCAATTGTTGGTTCAAGTGCTTCAGAAAGGTGGCGGGGGCCTTAAATACCGGCTGCGGTGCCCCGGCACCAAAATTAACCTGGGTAGCGGTATTGGGCTGTAACAAAGTCACGGTCCCATTGCCCTGGGCATCGGAAATATCCAAAATACCCGAGGTATGTACCACCGTCGTGGAACCATCCGCAGTCACTTCCCCAGCCAACTCACTGCCACGAATGCCAATAACCGCTGTCGGTGTTTTGATCGTAGAGTGCCGCCCGGCGTTCAAACCAGAAATGGCACCACTCTTAAAACTAAAAATTCCTTTGGTAACAGTCGCCTCAAAGCCACCCAGCTTTTCCTTGGGTTCGTAGATAAACTTGTTGAGAACCGCCTGTGCCCCCTCACCCAATTGGAACGAAGTCCCGTCCGGGAACTCCAGCTTGACCAATCCCCCCTTTTCGGTGGACAAAACATCATCCTTGTAGACGACATCCCCCGCTTTCAAGGTCCGTTCCACACCATCCGGTCCCTTGGCTTTGACCGCACCCAGCATTTCCCCAACCTTGCCGATGGACGGTTTGCCCGGAGCGGCGGGGGGAGCGGGAACAGTCAACGCAGGAGCCGCATTTTCAGCCACCATGGTCGGCCCCGCCACCATCGTCGTGGGACCAAACCCCGTGACCAACAATGCCTTGACAGTCTCCGGCATCAGGAGCGCACCATTCGGGGCCATCAGGGGAGGTGGCATCGCGGCATCAAAATACCCTTCCACGGTCATCGACGCACCATCGGGACCGGAGATGACAAGATCCCCCCCCTCCTGCGCATAACTCCCATTCAAGAGCATCCCCACATCGGGCAGAAGAACCTCCGATTCCATCCCCGTCAACGTGACCACATCGCCGCCATCCAGAGCAAAGGGCTGCGTCAACGTGTGCGTATTCTCAGATACTGGCTGGGTGATCATGAGTGAACCTTCATGGCTACTTTGGACTAAAACAAAAAATACGGGCAGGGATCCACCTGAATCAGAACCGAATGCAAAAAACAAGCCGACTCAAGCGGCATCCACACCACCGGAAGAACTACTCCTACAGATAAAATAATCTGAGTTTCCACCCTCCTTTCTACCACACATCCTTGGAAATTGTCACCAAAGTTTCAAGTCATGGGTTTGCCCTAGATTCCCTATCGTGGTAGAGTGGCTGGGAATTTTATGGCAAGTGGGTCTCAATGGTTATCCAATGGGTGGTAAAAAATGGCTAGAAATGGAATATTTTTCGGTATCCTATTGGCGTTGATCGCCCTGTTGCAGCCATGGTCCGCCACCGCCGCATCTCCCGATGATAAAAAACCCAGTCTGCTCAAAACCCCCTCCGAAGCCTGTCAATCCTGCCACAAAGCCATCCACCAGCAGTGGCAAAAATCGGCCCATGGTCAACCCCGTACCCTGACCCCTCTTTATCAGGCTTTAGCGCAGTCGGAAACAACCTGCCCGCAATGCCATCTGCCAAAATCGGAAGACAAGGAAATATTCAAGGGCGATGGCGCACTCCCCTGTGTCACATGCCATACCATCGAATCGGTCGCTCATGGGGGAAAATCAAACAACGCCAAGACCATGGGAATCGCCCTCTACCAGTTGAATGAAAAGGTCATCCAAGGCCCCAATGGTGCTTGGTTTGGAGCCAAAGGGGCGGTCCCCCCCGGCAGCATCGATGAGGAACTGGCCAGCAACCCCTTTTTCCATCATGCCAACCCAGAGGTATTCCGAACGACGACCGCCTGTCTGGGGTGCCATGATCCCCAGAAACTTAACGATGCCAAAACCTACCCGGTCTCCTGCCAAAGCTGCCATATGCCGGTATCCGGTGGTTTCGCCGATCACGGCACTCCAGCGGGAAAATCGCCACGCATGGTCAAACGAGGGACAGTCTTATCCCTTCAGGCCAAGCAAAACGGCAAGGAATTGACCATTCAGGTCACCATGACCAATCTACTCCCCCACCCTTTTCCCAACGGTGGTCCGTTTTCCATGGGGCTGTTGCGGTTGACCCTCCTGGATGCCCGTGGTGAAACGCTTTGGGAAAATATTGAAAAGCAAAACATGGACAAAGATCCCAAAGCGGTATTCGCTTTGACGACCGCTGACGATCTGGGACATCCGGCACCGCCCAAACCCATGACTACCATCCCTGCAAAAGATAGCCGGTTGAAATCGGGAGAGACCCGTTCGGTTAACTATAAAATGCAACAACCTTCGGTAGCCGTCGTTCGCGCCGAACTGATCGTTCTCCCTCTGGCACCCGGATGGTTGGAAAAACTACCGGAAAATCAACGGGAATTGCCCAAAGGACTGCTGGCAGCCAAGAGTGAAGTCAAGCTGCCCGATGGGACGGGTGGTGCCAATCATTGACCCTGAACCGTAACAACCCGTTGCAAAAAACAACATACCATGATGGTCGCAAGGTAATCCTTTAGGGGAAAGTGATGATTGAGAAGATGATGTTGAAATGGCCTGTTTTTCTGTGTACCCTGTTTTTGTTCATCGGGTTGCCCTGGGTCTCGTCCCACGGAGAAGAATACCCTGACCCGGCAAAATTCTCCGGCCCTGACGCCTGCGGTAGCGAATGTCACAAGGAAGAGGTCGCCATTTGGAAAGAGACCCGACATGCGTTAACCTTCAAGGAGATGGAAACCAGCGAGAAGGGCAAGGAAATTGCGGGAAAAATGGGGGTCAAACGACCCAAAACAGCCGATGAATGTGCCTTTTGCCATTTCACCCGGATGATGGTGGATGCCAAAGTCCAAGTTACCGCCGGTCCCACTTGCGAATCCTGCCATGGTGCCGGTCGTGATTGGATCAAAACCCACGGCGACTACGGCGGCAAAGAGGTCAAAAAAGCGGATGAAACCCCAGAACACAAAGCCCAACGCCTGGAACAATCCCTCAAGGCGGGCTTGATTCCCCCCAAAGATTTATACCTGTGGGTCCGTAATTGTTTTTCCTGCCACCTGGGCCATGATGAAAAACTGGTCAACGTGGGAGGGCACTCCCCCGGAAGCAACATTGAATTGGTCTCCTGGACCCAGGGTAAACCGGGAAAAGCGGGAACCATTCGGCATAATGTCTTTTATACCCAAGGAAACCCTCCCGCAGCGGTCGAACGGCGGCGGTTGATTTTCATCGTCGGGTTGATGACGGAACTTGAATATGGTCTGCGCGCCATTGGCAAGGCGACACAAAAAGATACCTTCGCCACCAAAATGGCCCGTCGGGTCAAAACCGCCTGGGATAAACTCCAAATGGTTGATAAGGCCGTGGCTGTCCCAGAAATCAAAGCCATCATCTCTGGAATGCCCGCCATCGAAAAAGAGCTGAAGTTAAATCATTCCGAACCCTTGAACCGGCTTGCAGACCTAGTTCGGGAGGCAACCAAAACCATCGCCAAAGGCTATGACGGCAAAGGGTGGGAGGCGATGGATAGCATGATACCCTACACCCCGGAACAATCATCTTAGAGATCGTTGACACAAGAAATAAAATTGATACGTTTCCGAAAGGGGTTCACACATGCTGTTGGTGGAAGCACGCGACGCATCCCAACTTTTTTGGCTTGCCGGGTTTTTGTTTTTGGCCGTTGTCGCCATCCAGGGTGGCTTATCGCTCATCGCCCTGCTGCGTCGGCAACGGTTGCAAACACTCCTGACCCAGAAACAATTGCAAAACCTGGAACAAGAGATCACCCACACGGCGGGACTCTTCCAAACCCAACTCGACATGAAAGGCTATTCCTGGACCGGATTGCGCAAGTTTCGCATCATCAAAAAACAAATGGAAGCCAAAGATCAGGTTTCCTTTTACCTGAAACCGGAAGATGGAAAGCCATTACCCGGTTTCCTTCCCGGTCAATTTTTAACCTTTCAGGTTTGGCCGCATAAAGGGGGAAAATCGGTGACCCGATGTTATTCCCTCTCCTCCTCACCCAACGAACTGGATTGCTACCGGGTCACCATCAAACGGATTGCCGCAGGGGCTGACGGGAAGCCCGGATTGGTTTCCAATTTTTTCATCGATTCCCTGGCCCAAGGCGATACCGTGGATGTACGCGCCCCCACCGGCCATTTTTATTTGGACCCATCCCAATCGGACCCCGTGGTTCTCATCGGTGGCGGCATCGGAATCACGCCGGTTTATGCCATGTTAAAAACCTTGGAAACGGCATCCATCCCCCGGGAAACTTGGTTTTTCTACGGCGTCAGAAATGCCGAAGAACACCTCTGGAAAGAGGCGTTGGCCACCAGTGCCGCCGATCATGAACACATACGGATGCATATGGCTCACAGCGCACCCGGCCCTGAAGAGACGGAAGGAACCGACTATCATCACCGTGGCCGCGTGGATATCCGTTTGCTCAAACAACTGCTCCCGTCCAATAATTTTGATTTCTACATTTGCGGTCCTGCGGACATGATGGCTACCCTGGTCTCCGATCTGACCCAATGGGGTGTCCCGGAGAATCGCATCCATTTTGAAACCTTTAACCCAGCCAGTACCCGCCGCAACGCGACAGTATCACAAGAAAAAAGAAAAATACGCTTTCTCCGTTCCGGCAAGAGCGTCTCTTGGCCGGATGAGGGTCAGACCGTGCTGGAACTGGCGGAAAGCCAAAAAATTCCCATGGATAGTGGTTGCCGGGTGGGGCATTGTGGTGCGTGCAGAACGGTATTGAAACAAGGGGAGGTTTCCTATCAAGATCCCCCCAGCAACCCCCCGGAACCGGGAACCGTTCTTGCCTGTGTCGCTATCCCCAAAACCGATCTTGAAGTGGATGCCTGACATGGATACCGGCGTGTCCCAAAAAGATGGGGATGAGGTCATGGAAGACGCCTTCGACCCGTTCATGGATGATACGACGTTGGAACATATCCTGTCCCAGGATCTGTTTGCCAACATGGATCCCGCCACGTTCCCCCCCTCCAATACCTTGCGTCACATACTCCGCAAGCATACCCGCCTCCGGCACTTTCCCAAGGGGGTGTTGGTTGTCCGCGCAGGAGAGTATGGAAATTCCGCCTTTTATACCCTGAAGGGGCGTCTGCGCATCGTCCTGCCGCCAGGCTTACCGGACGATGTTATCGGACGTATGGTAACCCGTCGCAAAGGGTGGTGGGAGCTGGTGCAAACCCTATTCAAACGCCATCCCCAATATCCAGAGGTGCGGCAGACAGAAACCAACTCTGCTATGGCGGAAACACTCTCGGCCATGGATGCCGCTGGCGAAAGATATAGCCCCCTCCCTTCATGGGAATCGGCCCTGCGCGACTATAAAACCATTATCCTTGATCCCCACACCTTGTTTGGCGAAATCGGGGCGTTGACCCGTTTTCCCCGGAGTGTCAGCGTTTTTACCGAAGAAGAGGCGCAACTGGTGGATATCCGTTGGCAAGGTTTACGCGATTTGCGCAAATTTGATGAAGGATTCCGCCAACGCCTGGATACCTTGTTTCGTGAACGCTCCATCAAAGCATTTATCAAAGATTCCTTCCTGTTCAAACATCTGACTGCCGAACAACAAGATCATCTGGAATCCCATGTCCTCTTTGAAACCTATGGGGACATGGATTGGCGTGCCGAACACAAACGATTATCGCGCCAGGCCGCCAGATTACGCATCGAAGCCGAACCCTTGATCGCCCGGGAACAAGAACAGGCGGATGACCTGATCATGATTGTTTCTGGATTTGCCCGCATCAGCCAACGACTCAACAATGGCCATAAAACGGTGGGATTTCTGGCACGCAACCGCTACTTTGGTCTGCCAGAGGTCATTGGAACCGCCGATGACGATCAAAACCGATGCTATGAATATTCGTTGCGTGCCTTAGGTTATGTGCATGTCCTCAAGGTGCCGCGAGAAATCATGAAAACCTTGGTAATTCCTGGACTCCCACAACATCTTATCCCCCCTCTCCCTGGAATTGCCCCGAAGAAACGGACCTCTCCCTTTACCAAGGGTTTGAGCAAGGAAGGGTTGAACGCCGGCCTGCTGGAATTTTTCGTCGAGCATCGCATCATCAACGGAACGGCCACTATGGTCGTCCATTTGGAACGGTGCATCCGGTGCGATGATTGCGTCCACGCCTGCGCCACGCTCCACGATGGCAACCCCCGCTTTCTCAGGTATGGCAAACGCCATGGATCGGTCATGGTCGCCGCCGCCTGTATGCATTGTCAGGATCCGGTCTGCATGATCGGATGTCCCACCGGGGCCATCCAACGCGCCCCGGACGGAGGCCAGGTGGTCGTCAACGAAACCATCTGTATCGGATGTTCCACCTGCGCCCAGAGCTGCCCTTACGATGCCATTCGGATGGTCATGATCCGCCACGCCAACGGCCAGCCAATCACCGATGCGACAACGGGCAATCCTATCCTCAAGGCGACCAAATGCGACCTTTGCCTGGAATATTCCAGTGCCCCCGCGTGTCAACGCGCCTGCCCCCACGATGCCCTTTACCGGGCAGACATGCGTGATACCCGTGGGCTGCGCCGCTGGATGTCCTTACGATGAGTCCCCGTTTTCTGCTCAAACTGTCGGTAATTTTGGTGTGTGCCACCCTCTTTGCGGTTTGGTCAAGCCAAAAGTTATTTCTCTCCCTCCTGGAAATTCCCGCATATATCACCGGCTGGTTTTTGTTATCCGCGATGGTGCTGGTCACCACCTTGCCGCTACGGAAAATAATCGTCGTCCCCTCTTTGGGTTCGGTGGCGATATGGTATCGCATCCATTTGGTTTGCGGTCTCTTGTCGGTGGTTTTGTTTTCTCTCCACCTTCCTTGGAAAACCCCTTCTGGTGGCTTGGAAATTGTTCTACTTGTTTTATTTTGTCTTCTGATTCTCAGTGGCGTGTTGGGTTTTACCATCATCCAAATTTTTCCCAGACGTTTGACCCTCAAAGGTGAAGAGGTTTTTTATTCCCAAATCCCCGCCCTCCGGGAACGTTTACGTCAAGAGGTGGAACAACTTGTGATCGGTATCGTCCAAGAGACCGGATCGACGACGCTGGCCGATTATTATACCGCCAGCCTCCAAGATTATTTTGTCCGTGCCCGCCATGTCTGGACCCATGTGATTGCCTCTGGACGGCCAAGATTTGCCATTTTGACCGAGATGAACGATTTGGTCCGCTATTTGGATGATCGGGAGCGGGATACCCTGGAAAAAATGATCGCCCTGGTCAAAAAAAAAGAAATTTTGGATGTTCACCATGCTTTGCAAGGAGCATTGCGGGGCTGGTTGCTACTCCATGTCCCACTGACCTGGGGGTTGTGGTTGTTCGTCGTTCTGCATGTGATCATGGCCTATGGGTTTCGTGAAGGGACACCATGAAGTATTCATTACAATCGTCCAACTACAAGGAGACCGACTATGAACGGCCCAACCCAGAATGGGTTTGTGGCCGCCACCATCTCGGCCAACCCTGTCGCCGTGGTCCTGATCCCCATGGCGGTTGCCAGGGGCATGGGGCCTGTGATCCTGTCAAACGGGGTGATCGCTGGTTTTGCACCCGACCGGATATTGCCGGTGGTCCGTGCAGCACCGGTCCCTTGCCGGACGGAGGCTGTGGGCAACCCATCCCCCCCTGCGTCCCCCTTAGGAGTCATCGCGCCCTATTGCGACGGATCTCCTGGAAAGGGGTCGGCGTTGCCATCGCACTCCTCACGGTCCTTCTGTTTGGCTGGTGGCGATTGGACTTTCTCAACCCCGGTGAGTTAAGCCCACCCCATGCCGTCATTCGTAAATGTTCCGCGTGCCACAGTGCCTTTGATGGGGGACTTCCCCACTGGTTTTTGGCGGCCATTGGCAAGACCCTGCCTGGAAAAGATTCCGATTTATGTCTCATGTGTCATCCCAGAGTTGCCCAGGCCCAGTGGGCACACAACATGAATCCCAAGGTTCTCGGTGCCGCCGCCATGAAGGGGACAACACCGCCCAAGGATCCAACCACCCACCCCCTAGCGACCGCATCGCCCTCCTGTTCCGTGTGCCATCGTGAGCATACCGGCGGCGTCAAAGCACCGGTAATCCGGGATGCCCTGTTATGCAATAGCTGTCACCAGACCACCATCGCAGGTTTTTCCACCGATCATCCCAACTTTCAAAAAACCCGTCGCAAACGGGAACGCTCCTCCATCGATTTTGACCATGCTGCCCATTTCAATCGCCATTTCCAAGGCAAGTTGAAAGAACACGCCCCAACCGGGTGTAACGGATGTCACGACTATCGACCCAATACCGGATTGCTTGCCCATACCGATTTTACGACCGCCTGTTCCGCCTGTCATGTGGATCAGATTCGGGGTGATTTCAAAGCGGGATTCAAGGGTTTTCCCGTTTTGAGCGTCCCGGGACTCGATACCCAGGCGATGGCAACCCAGGGGATGGATACTGGGGAATGGCCGGGAATGGCCGATGGCGAATTGACCCTATTCATGCGTCTGTTGTTACGGGATGATCCGACATTCAACGACGCCTGGAACCGTTTGCAAAATCGGGATTTACTCACTCTGGAAACTTTGTCGCCGGAGGAAAAAAAGGCTTTGACCGCGATGGTTTGGTCGATCAAGGGATTTTTCAAGGCATTGCTCACCGATGGGCACACCGCCTGGGCCAAACGATTTTATGGCAATGGCGAATTGCCTGCCATAGGCGATGTGTTCGGAGAGATCAACGGTGGATTGGGTGTCGATACGCTGAGGACGGCAGTCCAGGGATGGTTTCCCAATCTGGATCGAGAGTGGGAACTTCATAGCCAGGGTCTCCCGGTCCCTTATCCCACCAATTTGGCGGCAGCATCCCAGACAGATCCGCCAAAGAAAGAGGAAAAGGGCTTGCCCGCACCCGGACAAGGAGAGGATTTATTGACTGATGAAGCGGAGGATAGTTTGCTGGATGACGGCCCCAAAA
Source organism: Magnetococcales bacterium (assembly GCA_015228925.1). Lineage (GTDB taxonomy): Bacteria > Pseudomonadota > Magnetococcia > Magnetococcales > UBA8363 > UBA8363. The sequence continues at coordinate 134,801 of JADGCQ010000002.1, forward strand.
TCCAAGTCCCCAAGGTGGAAGAGGGGTTATTGGATACCCAACCGGAGGAAGCAAACGCCGCTGTCACGGAAAAGACCGCCCCCCCGTCCCCACCCATGGATGATGAAGCGTGGACCCGTGGCGGCGGTTGGTATCGGGCGGGGTATCTTTTGTACTACCGACCGAGCGGTCACAACGACCCTTTTTTGCGCTCCTGGGTCGATCTTCTGGGTCGTTTGCCAGATCCGGCGGCACAGCAATTACGCACGGTGCTGTCGGACAAGAACGCCCCTGGCGTGTGTGAAAAGTGTCACCGGGAACTGTTGAAACATCGTGAAGAACCGCTGCACGACGATGGCCTGGATATCCGTTCCCTGACCCGTTTTTCCCACAAACCGCACGTCAACGCACTCAGAAACAACTGCCAGGAGTGCCACCGGATGGAAACGACCATCCCCTCCGACACCGCCAGTCCCCCCATCGTCAGTCAAACCCAGGGGTTCACCGCGATCACCCGCGAATCCTGCGTCGCCTGCCATAGCCGCGACAAGGCGGGTGAGGATTGTCTACAATGTCACAACTACCACGCCCGCCCACAATAATCACACACGATTGCGGGCGGGAGGAGGACACACCGCCCGGAGACATCATCAAAAGTGGCCGTGTTCGGCATGGGAAACTCCATGGTGAGACAAAATGCCTGAATACTGAGCAGTCTACCCGCTTTTGGCAGAAAAATCGGTCTTCCTTTATTCAAGAATCCCTTCAATGAAGAATTCCAGGTCCATCTCCAAGGCGTTCGGACCAAGGTTGGTGTCCATACCATAATCCCCGCGATTGATGCGCAATTTCCCCGTATAACCACGACGAGACCCTCCCCAGGGATCCATGCCGGAACCGATGAAGGTGACGGGGATGCTCACCTCTTTGGTGACCCCATGCAGGGTCAATTTTCCTTCCAATTTCCCCTTACCCTCCTGTTCGCTGAAGCCACTGCTGACAAAAGATGCCTTGGGAAACTGTTCGACATCGAGAAAATCCTTGCCCCGAAGATGCTTGTCTCGTTCGGCATGATTGCTATCGATGCTGGATGTTGCCACATCCACGTTGATGGCTGATTTTTCAGGCCGCTCCTGGTCATAGGTGAAATGGCCTGAAATCGTGTTAAACCGCCCTCGAAGCAGGCTAAATCCGAGATGGGAGATGGTGAATTCCACAAAGGAGTGGGCAGGATCGATACGGTACTTCTCCGCCGACCAGGCGGCATCGACACCCAGAACCCAAAAAAGGGAAATGACAATCCATAAACGCAAAGGGGGCAACCGCATCATCGTTCTCCTTGAAAGTCCGCATGATTCCCGACAGGTCCAATCAACATCCGCAACAAGGTGCGGTCCCGCCGGATAACGTGGTGATACAGCGCAGCCATGGCATGAAGTGCCGCCGTGACAAGCAACGCCGTTCCCAAAATCAGGTGAATCCATCCCGCACTACTTTCCAGCCCTTTGATGGGAGGTAATACGGAGGGAATCGTAAACCAACCCAAAAACATCACGCCACGCCCATCCGCCGTGGAGAGGAGGTAGCCCGTTACGGGGATGGCAAACATCAACAGGTAGAGTAGCGCGTGTACCCCGTGGGCTACCCACTTTTCCAAAGGGGCCAACCCTTCATCCAGGGGAGGTGGCGGCGAATAAACACGCCACCCCAAACGGGTCATGGCCAACAAAAATGCGAGCAGTCCCAGGGAACGATGCCAATCCGGGGCCACCCGATACCAGGGATGATAATAAGTCAGGGTCGTGATGTAAAAACCAAGACCACACAATCCCAACAATAACGGGATCATCCCCCAATGGTAGAGGCGAGCCATCCGGCCATACCCATCCTGGCTGTTTGTCCACATATTTTGCCCCCACAGGTTATGTTTCCCGCTCCCATGGCCCATTAGAATACGAAAATGCTTCCCAGGTCCATCCATAATACGGTGAAAACTCATTTTCCTAAATTTTTAATTTCAGGATATGGCCTCACCCTGACCCCATCACACATGCAGGTCGCGTTCTTCCACCGCATGGATCAATGCCTCAACCTCGGTGCATAAAACAGAGATCTCCCGGCGACAGCCATCCCTATCCTGGTTCCTGGCCATCGTCTCGATTTCTCTGGCCAGACCGGCGATGCGATTGGCGGCGATGTTCCCGGAAACCCCCTTGAGCGTGTGCATGAGAACCCGCAACCCCTCCCAATCACCCGATTCCAGGAAAGCCATGGATCGGGAACGAAAAGCACTATACGAGTTGGAAAAACTCAGCAACAATCGCTCGAACAACAAAACATCCCCCCCCAATTGATCCAAAGCCTCTTCCCGATTCACACCAGCCAAAAAATTTGGCGATTCTAAAGGACCGGGATCATTGATAGATTCGGAAATTTGAACAATAGGGGGATTTTTTCCTGTAGATTGGATGACAGAGGCCAAAACGGAAAATAACGTCCTGATATTGATCGGTTTGGAAATATAATCATTCATCCCGACCGCCATGCACCGCTCTCTTTCACTTTTCAGGGCATTGGCGGTCATGGCGACAATAGGGAGCTTGGTGGCAGAAAAATGCTGCCGCAATTGTTGGGTTGCCTCATAACCTCCCATCAATGGCATTTGAATGTCCATCAGAAGACAATCAAACGCATCCGGTCGTTCCATAACACATCGTATCGCTTCAAGACCATTGACGGCCCGCTCGGTCAAAACACCCACTTTACTGAGCAAACCTTCTGCCACCTGCCAGTTCAAGTCATGATCCTCGGCAACCAATACCCGGATACCATTTAATTGAATGCGATATTCCTCAAAATGATCGACGTTGGCCTGATGGATCGGAAACAATGCCTGTCCCCTCTTGATAATATCAACGACCGTATTCAACAACATGATGGGTGTTACAGGTTTTATCAAGAAACCATTGATCCCGATATCATAAGCTTTCTTCATAATTTCCTGGCGGCCAAACGCGGTCACCATGATAATGATAGGAACTTTTGTGATACCAGCCATATCCCGAATCCGTTGCGCCGTCGTGACACCATCCATGACAGGCATTTGCCAATCCAGCAACAGCAGGTCATACGGCGGTTCATTCGCGCGGCCAGCCCGTTCCAATTCCACGAGGGCATCGGCCCCAGAACAGACCGTTTTGCCTTCCCAAGAAAATGTCTTCACCATTTCCAGAAAAATCTCACATGCACTTTCATTGTCGTCAACGACCAATATCCGCATGGGCGAAAGATCCTGGGGGCCGTGCAGCGGAACAGAAACAGGTTTCGGGTGTGTTTGCATTTCAAGCACAATGGAAAATGAAAATTCACACCCAGAACCGTAAGTACTGGTCACCGTCATCACCCCACCCATTTTTTCCACAAGACTCTTGCAGATGGCAAGCCCCAGACCAGTACCGCCAAAATGTCGCGTTGTGGAAGAATCGGCTTGTACAAATGGCTTGAACAACCCTGCAATCTGTTCCTCGGACAAACCAATCCCGGTATCCTTGACGGAAAACTTCAGTCGAACGGCGTGCGGAAACCTTTCCACAAGTTCAATGCGGAAAATAATTTCCCCCTTGTGCGTAAACTTGACCGCATTGGTCCCCAAATTGATCAGAATTTGTTCCAGACGTAACGCATCTCCGATCAAATCATAGGGGATGTCCACCGGGATCGAGAACAAAACCTCCAATCCCTTCTCCTCTGCACGCAGGGAAACCATCCCCGATATTTTTTCCATAATTTTTTCTAAATCGAACGGACCGTTATCCAATTCCAGTTTGCCGGATTCAATTTTAGAAAAATCAAGAATATCATTGATAATTCCCAACAAGATCTCGGTAGCATACTGAATTTTCTGCATTTGTCCCCGCTGTTCCGGGGTCAGTTGTGTTTGCGAAAGCAGATATCCCATCCCGATGATGGTATTCATGGGGGTCCGTATTTCATGGGTCATATTGGCCAGAAAAAGGCTCTTGGCTATCGTTGCCTTCTCGGCAACCTCTTTGGCTTGGCGCAAGTCATCTTCCATCCGTTTGCGTTCGGACATATCCAATCCCATACCAATGATGAAAAGGGCACCCTCCCGTTCAATCCGTTGTCCGACAAAATAATAGGGATACGTACCCCCATCCTTGGCAACAAGATCCACCTCCGCCGAAGAAGATCCCCGTGTGAACACCTCATTGATCCGATCCGTGATGATTTCACGATCTTTATCCTTAAAAAAATCAACCGCAACCGCAGATTTCATTTCCTGGGCGGTAAAGCCGGTTACCTCTTCAAATTTTTTATTCCACAAATGAAATCGTCCATCTTGACCAATCAGGTAAAACGTACCGGGTAAAGCGTTGATGATTTTATGATTCATGGCAACTTCTTTGCGAAGTTCATGCTCAACACGACGCCGTTCGGAAATTTCCCGTTCCAATTGATCATTGATCTGTTGCAGTGCCTTGGGACTGGGTAATTCCAAGGCTCGGTAGACTAAAGGCCACAATAAAATGGCTGTTACGGCAGAAGACGCGGCAGTCAAGAGTTTGACCACCGCCTGGAAATAATAAACAGGCCACCACAGTACGACCACATCCAAAAAATGTGTCAATCCACAGGAGAGGATGAACGCGGAAAACAGCCACGGAAGCCATCGGAAAGGAAAATCCTTGCGTTTTCTTGCAAAATAGACTAAAGCAACCGGCATTGATAAATAAGATAAAAATATAAGAAGATCACTGAGTACATGAGTGAGTAAGACTGGGAACGACCAACTGAGACAATAACCATGGGGGAGAAATCCGGTTACATCCATAATGGAAAACAATGATACCATTGCCATGAATGGATCCTCCATCGGTTGGGAAACTTCTTTCCTGTTGGGAAACAATGATGGATGGTACATTCATAAATATCAATTGACAATCATTTAGTTTGTACATAAGCCTTTGCTATTTTTCCAATATTTCCATGATTCCAGGAGTACAACGCGGTGAATGGACTGGAATATAAAAAACATCACTGGTATCAGGGATGGATCGGCTTATGCTCGATTTTCATGCTTTTTTTCCCTGCGATTTCCAAGGCCAAAACGATCCATCAATGCCTGGATGAAAACCAAAAATATTATCTCAGTTCAACGCCTTGCCCCCAGGTCTCCTTGATTTCCAAGCGTGATCGATCCCTTTCGGATGAACTAAACGGTTTGGGATTTCAGGCCATGTCCAAAGGAGAGTTTGAAAAAGCAAAAACCTATCTGGAACGCGCTATCACCCTGAATCCCAAAAATTCGTTTGCCCTTTTAAATTTTGGTGTTCTCTATGACCGGATGAACGATGATAAAAATGCCCAGATCCAGTTTCAAAAAGCCCTGGAAGTAGAATTTGAACTGGGGAGAACGCCCAACAAATCGGAGACGGTTATCAATAACCCCAAAAGTCCCAACTACGGCCTCACCCTGACCGACTTGGTTTTAAAAAATTGGAACAAACAACTCCGAAAAAACGATAAAATTCTTAAGCTGAAAGGGGACGTTGCACGGGGTCAAACGGTGTATCGCAACCTGTGTTCAGAAAAATGTCACCAACCCGAAGGATGGGGTTCCATCGATGGGGCCTATCCGCAAATTGCCGGTCAACACGCTACCGTGACGATCAAGCAATTGCTCGATATTCGGGAAGGCAACCGTGACAACCCGACCATGTTTCGTTTTTCCCTCCCCAGCGAACTGGGCGGTGAACAAGCCATCGCCGATGTGGTGGCCTATATTGAAACATTGCCCATGACGGTCAAAAACGGCGTCGGACCTGGAAAAAATTTGGCACTTGGTGCGCAAAAATATGCTGAATTCTGCGCCCGGTGCCATGGCAAAGATGGCGAAGGTAACGCCAAAGAATTTTACCCGCGCATTCACGGCCAACATTATCAGTACCAAGTGCGTCAGTTTCAGTGGATGCAGGACAACAAACGGCGCAATATCCATCCGCTAAAGCGTCTGCAAATCAAAAACATCAACGCCCAGGAGATGAGTGCCATTTTGGATTATATCTCCCGTCTCAAACCGCCCAAAGAGTTGCTGGATCGTCCCCAAAATCCCGTCCCCCAGGCCGCACCACCCGACAAGAAGGGCCAGTCTGGGAAACCGCCGACGCCCAGCCAAAACTTGTTGGATTAAAAAATACTAGGCCGTGTTGATATTTGATGATTTGTGACACTCCCTAAAAAATTATTAAAAGAAAAAAGGGGTCTGGGGGATTGCCCCCAGGGTTTT
>JADGCQ010000030.1 GCA_015228925.1 Magnetococcales bacterium
CCTGGGGGCAATCCCCCAGACCCCTTTTTTCTTTTAATAATTGATCATTTTCAAGCATGATGGGCGCAATGATCGGATCCCGGTACCGCCTACTCAACCTTGTTGATTGGGTGTGGGGGGCGAGTCGATCCCTGTTGACCGGCTCCAAGGGGTAATAACCGTTGAAACATCGGTTCGGCAAGCGTGGGGAGTGGGAAAGAATCCCCTGGGATGATCTGATTGGCGGAGGCATACTGGTAAGTTTTGAAGCCGATGATGTCGGCCAGGATGTACTGGGGAAAGGTCGTGACATAGGTATTATAGTCGCGCACGGCATCGTTGTATTGGCCACGCCGGACGATGATGCGATCCTCAATTTCTACAAGTTTGTCCATCAATTGCTGATACGTGGTGGATGCGCGAATGTTGGGATACCGCTCTACGACGGCGAGAAGTTTGGCCATGGAAGGATCCATGCGCGGTTTCCCGGAACTTGTCGTGTCAGCGAAAGATTTTTTGGAAATTTCTTCCGCTTGGGTCGCCTTGTTCTTGGGACGCCCCATCATGGCCGAACGAATATTGGCGACATGCCGAAATACTTCCTGCTCCAAGGCGGCTTGGTTGAGAGTCAGGTTGATCAGGGTGGTAAAAAGATTGGATCGGCGTTGGAGTGAATTGACAATACGTCCGTTTGTGGCAAGAACCGTCTCCTCCATGGTGACCATCTTGTTAAATTTTTTGGAAACCATGAAACCAAAAAGGACGATGGCGCAAATCGAGACGATCCCAATCAGTTCCTTGCCTCGGATGGGACGGATTCGGATGCGCTTGATTTCAAATTCTTCTCGGAAAAGATGACGTAGCCGCTCGCGGATGGCATGGAGACGCCCAGGATGGGAGGTCGTACCCGGTCCCATCTCGTCTATAGGATCAAAAAGCGGATCAAAGGGGTCGTGATGCCGCTTGACCACGGATCAAAGATCCCCTTGGATGCCACGGGCAAATTCACGCACACAATGGCCCCCCAGAAAGCGTCCCCCCGGTCCCCATAATCCGCTGATCATGGCCGCCGCACGGGCACCGCAAACGGCGATGTCGTAAAGATTTTCCGGTCCAATGCCCCCGATGGCGACCAACGGTTTCTGACTTTTGCGGACCGCCTCGGCTAAGTGATCCAGTCCACAGACCGGTTTGGTATCGGTCTTGGATTGCGTGGCGAAAATGGGTCCAAAACCGATATAATCGGCTGAAGTTGCCAAGGAATCTTCGATCTCGGATAGGTTATGGGTCGAAAGTCCAAGAATGCGGTCCGTCCCCAGCAATGCGCGACACTCCGTGACGGCGGTGTCATCCTGTCCGACATGAACCCCATCGGCATTGAGTTCCATGGCAAGATGCACATGGTCATTGATGATGATACGCGCCAGTTCCATCTCGTCGCGGATGGCGTGGAGCCACCGTGCAAAGAATGGTCTACACAGGTCTGCGGGATGTTTGCATCGCAGTTGTATGAACCGGATTCCGGCACTCTCCATATCGCGTACCAGACGAATCCGTTCACGATTGGGCCATGACGCCTCACTCAGGTTTTGCCCAAGCCATGTGGCATCCAAAATGGGGTAGATCCCCGAAGGAAAAGGGGGGAGACGGGTCATAGTGCGTCAAAAAATTCTTTGTCGATGGTTTCGGCATTTCCCAGGTTCAGGGAAACAAGCCGCCGCAGATGGGAAAAACTTTCCAAATCGATATCCTGGAACTGAATGGCCGCTCCACGGCTGGTGGAGGAATGAACAACCTTCCCCCGGATCATGAGGTGAATATCTCCCAAGTGCAAATCGCCCGAGACGATGGCCCCCTCTGCCGGGAGTTTGTCGCCATGAAAAAGCATCCCCCGCAAGCTGATGTCATTGAACGCACCAGGGAAACGTTGATTTTCGGTGTTGATCAGAAGGATCTTGTGATTAAAGTTGACCCTGGAGAATACACGTCGTTCGCTGTTGTCTCGAATGGGATCGTTCATGAAGCACTCCTGAAATTTTTCTTGATATCGATGGCTTGATTGCGTTGTAACCTTGCCCCATATTGGGTCACTAATTGCGCCGACGCTTGGATGGCAAGATGTCCCGATTGGGCAATGGAATGGTGATGGGTGATGCCGTAGAGAAATGCACCCGCGAACAGATCACCGGCACCGTTGGTATCGACGGCGTTGACTTTGATTCCGGGGATTTCCAACAGCGTCCCCCCCTCGTAAAGTATGGCCCCCCGTGGTCCCAGGGTCAGACAGAAAGAACGGGCAATCTCCTTGAGTTGTCGGATGGCCACTTCCAGAGAATCGGTCCCCGCATAACAAAGGGCTTCGTTTTCGTTGCAGAACAAAAGATCGATACCGTCCGCGAGGATGGCATCCATGCCGGAACGAAAAAACTGGATCATGGAGACGTCGGAGAAGGTCAACGCGGTTCGGACGCCATGGGTTTTGGCCCATGTTTTGGCGGTTATGGCGGCGTTGAGGGTTGTTGGGGAAGAGACCAGGTAGCCCTCGATATAGAGGTATTCGGCTTGCGCCAAATGGGGTTCCGATAGGTTTTCCGCCGCAAAGGTTTCCGAGACCCCCAGATGGGTACACATGGTCCGTTCGGCATCGGGGGTGATCATGACGAGGCAACGTCCGGTTGTCCCCTGTTGGGTATCGCACGGGAGAATCGCATGATCGACGCCATTGTCCCGCATGTCGGCGGTGAAAAAATGGCCCAACGCATCGTCGGCGACTTTGCAGGAGTGGAAACATTTCCCTCCCAATTGCGCCAGACCAATCATGGTGTTAGAAGCGGAGCCGCCGGATGAACGGTGGATGATGCGCGTGTTCAGTTGTTGGGCGAGGAGGTTTTGCCGTGCCTGGTCCACCAGGGTCATCGATCCCTTTTGCAGACCCACTGCATCTAAAAAGGGTTCATCGACATGGCATTCAATATCGACCAGGGCGTGTCCAATACCGTAGACGTTATAGGTTTTCAATGGTAAGACCTCCAGCCAGTTGGAGAGGGAATGGGTTGCATTACCGGCGGTCCTGATTTAAGGAAACGTTGGCCAAGCGTTTCAGAAGGGGAGGATGCAATTGACCGTTGGTGGCCAATACGGAACGCAACTTTGCAGAGGGTTGATTGAAGGTGATACGGTTGCCATCTTTATCGGTTACTTGGCCATGGGCTTCGCGTACCAGAAGTTCGCCGGCGGCGATATCCCATTCATTTTTCGGGGTCAGGGTGAAGGTGAGATCGCCCTTGCCTGAAGCGAGGGTTGCCAGTTTATAGGCGATGGAACCGAGGGGGATCATGGCGAACTCGTTTTTGAAAGGTTCCCAATCGCCGCGTTTGGTTTCCGAGTTGCTGGCGAGGCAGACCGCCCCGGCAAGCTGGGTTGTGCGGGAAGTTTGGATGTGATGGCCATTTTTACGGCTACCCTGACCGGCCACGGCAGTGAACAATTCGTCCAAGGGGGGGTTGAACACGCAGGCAGCAATGGTTTGTCCCGCTTCGGTCAGGGCAATGGATACGGCAAATTCGGGTATCCCCCGGATGAATTCCTTGGTGCCATCCAGGGGATCGACAATCCAGACGCGCTGTTTTTCCAGGCGGTCTTTTGGGTCGATGGATTCTTCGGAGAGCCAACCATAGTCGGGGAATGCCGTCATCAGGATCCGTTGAATGGTTTCATTGGCTTCAAGGTCGGCTTGGGTCAGGGGATTATCTTGGCCTTTATGGGAGATGCCAGCACTTTGGGATATGTTGGAGCCAGAGCGGAAATAGTGCATGATATGGGTACCGGCGTCGCGTGCCGCCTGGATCATGAGAGGAAGGTGTCTGTCCGTGTGGTCCATCGATTTTTTCTCAACAATGGGGCAAATGGGGATATTGGGTTCGATACCCTGGCCATGTCACGCAAGAGAATTGAGTGTACTTTTTTAAATTAGATTTGTCACCTTGAACCTGACGAAAAGCGGCGTTGCCAGGAAATCAGATCGTGTGCCACCTGTGCGATGGTATCGGTCCAGGCGTTGGGTTGGGTTTGTCGGTAGAGGGTGGCGGTGGGATACCAGGGTGCTTCGGTCCCTTCTGCAAGCCAGCGCCATTCGGAGGCGTAGGGGATGAGGATCCATACTGGTTTTCCCATGGCACCGGCAAGATGGGCTGCGGCTGTCTCCATGCTGATGATCAGGTCCAACTGAGCCATGATCGCCGCCGTTGCCGCAAAATCGATCAGGTGCTTCTGGGTATTGAGAATCGGCAGGTGGTCCAGTTCATGGGGAGGAAGGTCTTTTTGCAGCGATAGGAATTGGATATCGGGGATGGCGAGCAGGGGGGCGAAGGCGGATGCCGTCAGTTGACTGCGGGATTTGCCACGCCAGATCAGTCCGACACGGGGGTGGTCGGAGGGGGGAACTGCGTGTAGGAGTGGCGTCTCCTGGGGTGGAAATAGATAGGGAACTTCCCGTGGGATGGTCTCCACACGGGTTGCAAATCGGTAGGGCAGAGAAAGCATGGGACAGCAGCAATCCGCTTCGGGTTGTGGAGATTCCGGTGTTGCAACGTGTTCAACTGCGGGGATGGTGGCGAAAAGACGCTGTAAAAGCGGGTCGCATAAAACCAGGACTCTTCCTCCGCGTTGCAGAACCAGGGGGGCGTAGCGGATCATTTGGATGGCATCTCCAAACCCCTGTTCTTGGATCAGAAGTATTTTTTTTCCCTGCAACGGTTCGCCCTGCCACAGGGGGAAGGGAAAGGATTGATTGACATTTCGATAATGTTGTGCGTGCCATCGCCATTCGTTTTCAATCCACCCCTGTTCATAATCGCCCACCATCAACAGGGCGCGGCTTAAGTTATAGTGGATGTCGGCATTTTCGGGGGCCAGGGCCAATCCGGCGCGATAACTGGCGATCCCTTCCCGGGGAGATTTCAAGGCAACCAGGCACACCCCCATGTCGCCATGTACGGAGGCATTGTTGGGGTCAAGGGCAAGGGCTTTTTGAAACAGGGGGTGAGCGAGATGCGGTTGCCTCATGTGGATAAACAGTCGCGCCAGGTTGGCCAGGGTTTCTGGCTGATGGCCATGGAGGCGGAGACTGTGTTCATAATCGGAACGACTATCTTCAAGGCGGCCAAGGTGGTATAAAATGACTGCCCTATGGTTGTGGAAATCCCATGAATCGGGAGCAAGTTGGCAAGCGCGATTGAGATGCTCCAGGGCTAGGGGGCATTGACCTGTGTGATGGTATGCGATCCCCGAAAGACACCAAGCATCTGCATGGGTTGGGTCTTGTTCCAAAACCCTGGCGGCGATGGCGATGGTTTTGTTGGGTTGATGGGCCTGAAGGTGATCGAATCCCTTTTTTAAGGCCAGGGCATGTTGAATATTCATCCTGTCAGGGTAACGGATTCTTTGTGGTTTTGGCAAGCGGGAGCAGAGTATCCCATGATGGACGATTGCGACGCAAAGCCTGAAAGGGATACGCACCGCAGGGGTGGATTTATCCCGGTGGGTGAGGTGGTTTCCAAACTGGCGGCCCCCTACATGGACCGACCCCAAGGGCGGGCAAGATTTTTGACCCTCATCTGGTCTCAGGTGGTTGGAGAGCGGGTGGCGCAACATTCGCAACCCTACCGCTTGGTGAATGGACTTTTAACCGTTCGCGTGGATTCTTCACCGTGGGTTTCGGAGTTGGTCCACATGGTGCCGCGAATTCTTGCGGACATCCAGCGGGCAATCCCAGGAGGCGGAGTCCGTGATTTGCGCTTTGTCCAGGGATCTTTGAATAAGCATGTCGATCACTCCGAAGTGGATGCCAACACTGGGAAATTACCGCCGCCGTTGCCTGAGGAGACGGCTGAGGCGGCCCGTATGGTCGCCGCAGTTTCCGATCCCCAGTTGCGGGAGGTGCTGTGCAAACTTTCGCAAACGGTGTTGATCCGCCGCCGGTGTGGATGACGATGCTTTGGGGAAGATGTGCATGGTTCATTGGAAAAAGATGTGAATGATGGTATAAGCTGTCCTTTTGACTTCTCTATAAGGCCAGCAAAGATGGGTGCCAATGAGTATGCCGATGGGTGTGCCGATGGGTGTGACGGATAAGACAGGAACGGTCGTGATGGTCCATGGCCTTTGGTTAGACGGTACAGAACTCAAGCCGTTGGCCAAACGACTGGAAAAATTGGGCTATGATATCCTGTTCTACCGATATCCTACCGTCCGGGCAGGATTGGTGGATAATGCCAATGGCCTGTGGCATTTTCTGGAAGAACGCTTCGGAAAAGAGATGGAACGGGCCGTGGCTCTCCCCCCAATCCATCTGGTCTGCCACAGCCTGGGTGGTCTGGTGGCCTTGCATATGCTCCATCTGCATCCCAAGGCACTCATCGGACGGATGGTGGCCATGTCTACCCCCTTCCGTGGCTGTCTGGCCGCTAGGCGTTTGAGTCGTTGGCCTCTTGGCAGTGCCCTCTTGGGGGGAAGTATGGAGCAGGGGCTTTATTCTGGCGGGCCAAGGTCCGTTCCAAAAGGTCGGCAAATTGGCGTTATCGCCGGGAAACTTCCTTTGGGATTGAGCCATTTTGTATTCGGTTTGCAGGGGCCAAACGATGGGACGGTGCAGGTTGCCGAAACCTATCTGGAAGGGGCCTCCCATACAACTTTGGACCATGTTCATTTGGGCTTGGTCCTCTCGCGCAGAGCGGCGCAATTGACACATCAATTTCTGGCCACAGGAAAGTTCCACTAGATAAAATGGAAACGGGGCCGGTTTTGTAACCTGGAGGTATTCCCTTTGGAACACAAAAAAAAAGAACGGCTGGGCAGAGTCCTGGTCTTGACTGGAAACGGTAAAGGCAAATCCAGCAGTGCCATCGGCATGGCGTTTCGAGCGGCTGGCTGGGGTATGAAGGTGTGTGTCATCCAGTTCATCAAAGGGGCTTGGCCCACGGGTGAAGAAAAAGCGGCAAAAATGTTTGACAACCTGGAATGGCACGCCCTGGGTGACGGATTCACATGGAAAACCGAAGATCCCGAAGGGGATCGCCTTAAAAGTCGAGAAATCTGGGAATTTTGTCGGCAAAAGGCGTTGTCCGGTGCATTTGACCTGGTGGTCTTTGACGAAATTAACATGGCCTTGGGGTTTGGATGGTTGACGGATGAAGAGGTGGTTCATTTTATTCGGGAAGAGCGGCCAAAGTCCCTGCATCTGGTCATGACAGGGCGCAATGCCCCACAGGCCATCATGAATGCCGCCGATACGGTGACGGAAATGGTTGAGGTGAAACATGCATTCAATGAAGGAATCAAAGCCTGTAAAGGTGTTGAATTTTAGACGGATGACTTCCTAACGGTCTGCCGATGGTCGTGGCAGATTGCCCGGTTGTTTTATCGATGTTGCTTGGAGAATGGCGCAATCATGGATCATCAGGGTGTGGCAACGCATAGAATTCTTATTGTTGATGATGTCCAGGATTTTCGTGACCTGACTTTTGAGGTTTTGTCCCGCGCTGGATTTCAGTGTGTCATGGCGGACAATGCCGAACAGGCCCGTTTGATGATCGAAGAGCAAAGACCGGAGATCATCCTGTTGGATTGGGTGATGCCGGGGGTATCGGGGGTTGAGTTGCTGCGCTATTTGAAAGCCAAGGTGACCTACGCCCACATACCGATCATCATGGTGACCTCACGCGATAGTGAGGAGGATCGGTTGCGTGTATTGGAATGGGGTGCCGATGATTATATCGTCAAACCATTCAAACCACCGGTGTTGATCGCGCGCATCAAGGCACTGCTGAGTCAAAGCCAGTCGGGATCGGAGGGGACGGTTCGGATCGCGGATCTGGTGCTGGATTTGAAGGAAGAGACGGTGTTTGTGGGAGATCCTGCCGTGTGCGTCGATATTGGACGCATCGCCTTCAGGATCCTTGCATTCTTTATGATGCACCCCGACGTGATTCATGGACGAGAGGCCGTTTTGCGGCAGGTGTGGGGTGGGGACGATTCCGTTGGGGGACGGACGGTCGATGTCTACGTGCGCCACCTCCGCCGGGCTTTGGAACCCTGGGGCCATCATCAGCGCATCGAGACGATCCGAGGTTCCGGGTATCGTTTTTCCGGCAAGCAATGAAACTGCCGATGCGGCTACTGCGGCGGTTGACCGTGTTGGATCTTCTGACGTTTCCAAAACATGATTTTTCCGCAGTGTGTGCATTTTTTGACTGTCGCCAAATAGTAGACCAACCCCAGGGTGGCGAACAGGGGGAAGACGATGCGCAGTGCGGCGATCATGGGGCCGGTGCGGACATCCTCGCGGATGATGTCCGCATGGTTGCTGGATAGACCCAGGAAGATGATGGACATGATGGTGAGTCCTCCGACGAGGATCAGCACGGTTCTTTTAACCAATGGCTTTGTTTGATGGCTTTGGTCCATATATTTGCTTTCTGCGTGAGAGAAATCCAGGGCAAAGCACCGCTCGAAACTCCATTCTGAGGCACAGACTGGCTGAGGCGCAAGGGAAAATTTTTATGTAAGAGGAATGATTTATGAGAATATTTTTTTTGTGACCCTATCAATAGAACTATGCCGGATATCGTCCGTGGCGTTGCATCCAACGCGAACGATTTGACCATTTATGCCGATTTCCAGGGCTGAAACAGGGATTGAGTCGGCGGTTGTGCCGGTGGAAAAAATGGCAGCGACCCGCTGGGCAACCCAGGGGGCGGCGTTTTTTTTGGTTGCCATGGTGGCGGTGGTCTTGGCAGGTTTTTATTTTCGGGGAGAAACACCCTTGTCACCTGTGGTGACTGTCGGGGTGTTTTTTTTGTTTTTTGTGGTGATCCGTTTGTGGGTCGGCGGTTCCTTGTGGCCGGCGTTGGTCGGGGGGATGGCGGGTGCCGTTGCGGTTGTGTTCAATGCCGATCTTCCGCAGGAACTCCCCTTGGAAGCGTTTGGGTCGAAGCATGTGCTCCAGGGGCTGATTGTGGATCGGCAGGATCGCTACGATTCGGTGTTGTTGGAATTGTCGGAGCTTGCGTGGCCTGAGCGCGGTTGGGAAAGTCCTGATCGGGTACGCTTGTCGGTGGAACCCCAAAAGGTAGGCCCAGCACAGCCTGGGGATCGCATCGCAGCGGTGGTCCGACTGCGCCGTCCCATGGGCAGCCAGGTGCCAGGGGCCTCCGATTATGGGATCTGGTTGCGCGGACATGGGTTTGTCGCCACGGGTTATGTCTCAGGACCATCCGTCACAATCTTGGAATCAACTCGGCAATGGTTTTGGAATCGTGTGCGCCATCAGATTTCCCAATGGATCGTTTCGCGTCTGCCACGGGAAACGGTGGGGTTGTCGGAAGGGATTTTGGTCGGGAAGCGGGGACGGATCGAGGCAACCCTGTCCGATGCCATGCAGGTATCGGGGACATACCATCTTTTGGCCATCTCCGGCCAACATTTGGCGATGGTGGCGGGATGGAGTTTTTTGTTGATCCGTTGGATTTTAGTGTTGTGGATCCCGATATCCCAGCGTTGGGATATGAAAAGATTGGCGGCACTGCTGACGCTGATCCCGCTGATTGTCTACAGCCTTTTGGCGGGGTGGTCGGTATCGACGCAACGGGCAACCTTGATGGCCGGTTTGATGTTCTTGGGGATTGTCTTGTGGCGCCGGACGGCCAGTCTCCATTCGTTGATTTTGTCCGCCATCGTCTTGCTGCTGTTATGGCCTAGGGAATTGTTTTCGGCGGGGTTTCAATTATCCTACAGTGCTGTGGCGGGGTTGATCTTGTTTTTCAATACCTTTCCGATGAAGGGACATTTTTGGTATCGCTTTGGGTTGTTTATCGGCGTGACCTTGTTCATGGGAATCGTGACGGCCCCGATCGTGGCATTTCATTTTCATCGATTTTCCCCCTATGGTTTTTTTGGTAATCTGTTTGCGGTCCCTTGGGTCAGCTTTCTCAGTGTCCCTTTGGGATTGGGTGCGTTGTTGATGCATGGGGTGGTTCCATCGTGGGGGGATGGGTTGCTGGATTGGATGGCCTGGAGCATGGGGGTGTTTGCCCGGTGGGTTGAATGGATTGCCCTTTGGCCCGATGCATGGCAACGGTTGCCGGGACCGTCGTTGTGGGGGATTTCTTGGAGTGTGGTCTTGTTGGCAGCCAGTTTTATCTGGCCGTGGCGGCGGGGGCGGTTTTTCTGGGTTGTGATGGGGCTATTGGCCTTGTTTTGGCCGCGCCAGGGACCGATCGCGGGGCGGTTGCATATGGCGTGTCTGGATGTCGGGCAGGCGATGGCTGGGGTGATCCGGGATCCCGAAGGGCGTTGGATGCTGGTGGATGCCGGAGGGACCGATTCACCACGGTTCAATGTGGGGGAAGGATTGGTGTCGGCATACCTTTGGCATCAAAATGTGCGCGAATTGGAGAGAATCATCATCAGTCATCCGCAAAAAGATCACATGGGGGGGGTCAGGGCGGTGATGCGCAATTTTCCGGTCAAGGAATTATGGTTGGGACATTTTCCCGACGAAGAGAAGCGTTCGTATGAATTGCGCAGGATCATGGAAATGGCGACCCAAAAAGGGGTGACGATTCGGCGAATCGATCATCCGTTCACACAGAATGGCATCGCAAATTGGGAGGTTTTTACCCCTGAGATGGATGTCGTCAACCCCGCTTCGGTCAATGATCGTTCCCTTATCGTGCGTATGACCATGGGGAGCCATCATTTTTTATTTCCGGGAGATATTGGAGCCAAAGGGGAAAAATGGTTGGTAAAACGGTATCCCCATCGGCACTATTCGGTTGTGGTGGCACCGCATCATGGTAGTAAAACGTCGAGTACGCCCGATTTTGTTGCTACCCTTCATCCCCAGCATGTTGTATTCAGCAGCGGAGCCGTCATCGGAAGCAACCGGAAGATACCCCATCCCGAGGTATTGGCGCGGTGGCAGGAGAGTGGGGCACGGTTGTGGCGTACCGACCGACAAGGGACGGTGATCTGGGAGACGGACGGTCGGAATCTATGGTTTCAACCCGAAGATCGTGGTGGGTAAGGCAGGGCGTTGTTGTTCCATCAATAAGGGTGGTTGATTATGTCGGTTAAAGTTCACAGTCCTGTCGATGATATACGCTTGGTGGTTTTTTCTTTTGCTGGCGTCATCATGGCGGGAACAATCCTGCTTACGCGCTCATGGTCGGCCTCTTCCCCTCTGGACCATCCTGTTTTTTGGTTGGATGCCTTGTTTATCACGACATCGGCTGTTTGTGTCACGGGTTTGGCAACGATTGATATTGGACATGATTTTTCATTTTTGGGCCAAGTCATTATCCTGATCATTATTCAAATTGGTGGCCTTGGGTTGATGACCTTCACCAATTTTTTTATTGCGATGAGCGGGAAAACCCTGGGGTTTATGCAACGCGCATTGATCGAAACGACGCATGGAACCCTGCCATCTGAGGTCAAACCCGCTACCCTCCTACGGGATATTTTTTTATTTACCCTGATTTTGGAGGGGATCGGTGCCTTTGTTCTGACGTTGCGTTTTAGTGATGATTATCCGCTGCGTGAGGCGATTTGGATGGGAATTTTTCATTCGATTTCCGCATTTTGTAACGCCGGATTTGGTTTGTTTTCCGATAGCCTGATGCGTTACCGGAATGATGTGACGGTCAATCTGACCATCATGAGTCTGATTGTGACAGGAGGATTGGGCTTTGTGGTCTTTTCCGATATTTTAAATGGGTTGACCTGCCGCAGGGATCATCGTCCTGTCCATTTGACGCTGCACAGTCGGATGGTTTTGATGATGACGGCTTTGTTAATCGGTCTGGGGGCTGTTTTTTTCTGGATGATCGAATACGGAAAAGAGGCCATGGGATCTGATATGGGTTCCGCCATTCTCGCCAGTTTTTTTCTTTCGATCACCACGCGGACGGCAGGGTTCAATACCATCGATACGGCGCATTTGGCGGCACCGACGCTTTTTTTGATCATCATGTTCATGCTGGTGGGTGGCTCGCCTGGATCGACGGCAGGTGGTGTCAAAACCACGACTTTTGGAACCTTGTTGGCCGTTGTATCGTCTCGTATCCGTAACCGGCCCCATGTTGAATTCTTAAATCGCAGCCTTCCCGATGAGACGGTTCGGACGGCCATGCTGACGTTTGTTGCTTTTTGTACCGTTGCGACGGTAGGATTTTTTGGGCTTTTATTGTCAGAAACCGGGACAATACCCTATGATCCCAGCCATGATCGAAGTTTGGCACTCCTCTTCGAGACCGTCTCCGCATTGGCGACAGTGGGGTTGTCCACCGGCGTGACCTCAGGGCTTTCCGATGGTGGAAAGTGGATCATTATTGGGCTGATGTACATGGGAAGAATTGGTCCCTTGATCTTGGTGATGTCGTTGATGGGACATCGACCCAGTAAACGCTTTGCCCTCCCGAACGAATCGATTACTATTGGCTGAAAAAGGGGGTTCATCGTGAAGAAAAGTTTTCTGGTCGCTGGCCTGGGGACGTTTGGCAGAGAGACCGCCCTGGCCCTGGCCGATGGGGGTGGCGATGTCCTGGCGTTGGATATGGACGTCAAAGCTGTGGACAGGGTCAAGGACCGGGTGTCCAAGGTTCTTATTTGCGATGTCACCGATGATCGCACCATGGAAGCCATTGGGGCATTTGAAGTGGATGTTGCCGTTGTTGCCATTCGCAGGTACTTCGATGTTGCCATTCTGGTCACCCACTCCTTGAAGATGCACGGTGTCAAGAAGATCATCGCGCAGGTTGACTCGGAAAGGCAGGGGGATGCCATATTGACGGTCGGGGCCACCGACGTGATCTTTCCGCACCGCGATATTGCGATTCGTACTGCGAAACGGTTATTGTCGGGCAATTTGGTGGAAATGTTGCCGTTGAACGAGAATATGGCGGTTGTCGAATTGTCTTGTCCTGATGATTTTATTGGCAAGGATCTGCGGATGCTGGATTTGCGGAAACAATGGGGTGTCAGCGTCCTGGCCATTCAACATGTCGGGCCGGACAAGCGCAAAAAAGAGGCACCGTTGATCAACCCTCCCGCTGAAACCACGTTGCGTCCGGGTGATACGATGATTCTTTTGGGTTCCAACGATCAGTTTGTTCGCATGTCAAATAAACTCAAGGGCCATCCTTTCCTTGAGTTTAGCTGATCAATGGAGAGAGAGCCGTCCGGGTGCGATCATCCAGTTGGTTTCTGCATCGGATTGGGAGGATTGATGGCCATTCATGGTCAACTCGCGGAAAATATCCAAGGCATCCTCGATACGTTGGATATCTGACACCAATTCCTGTTCGTCCAGGGTGCGGGTGATGGCGTAACCGTCTTTCTTGATGATGATTTGTAGAGGGATCATATTGCACACTTCGTGAAGTTTGGGGTTGGGTGGGTCACTGTTTGTATGGAATCCCCATGGATCAAGCAAGAATCATGCAGATTTGTATTATGGTGTTTGCCGGAGGGGGTGAGGATCAATAAGTCTCAACTTTGCCGTCGTCATGTCCGATAACATGGTTACATCCCTTGGACAAGGATGCTCTCTGATGACCCAGTGGTAGCGTGCTACCGCTGGGTTTTTTGTTTTCTTGGGTGCCTTGTCGTGGTTTTGGCATAAATAATGAAAGCTACGAGAAGGATATTGATATTCAGATTGCCTATTGATATCATTCTACAGATTTCTAGCCAATCAATCATGATCAGTTGAAAGGATTTTCTGATATGTCCTCCATGTTAAAAAAGAGTGCCATGGTCTCTCTTTTGCTGCCCGTGTGGGTGGCTGCCAGTGGGTGTGGCGGCGGTGGGGGGAGTGGCACAGCCTCTTCTTCTTCATCGGTTTCGGGTATGGTCATCGACGGTCCGGTCTCTGGTTCGACGATCACTATCAAGGATAGTGCGGGTAATGCGGTCACGACGACCACCAGTGGCAGTGATGCCAAATATACCGTTTCCATCCCGTCGGGTGTCGTTTATCCCTTGCGGGTGAGCATCTCCGGGGGGACCGATCTGGTCTCTGGGGAAACACCCATGGGTATGGAATCCCTGGTGACCGATGCCACCCAATCCACGGCGAACGTGACGCCCATCACCTCCATGATGTATTATGCGGCCCTTTCTGGTGCCGGAGGTGATTTGAGTAAGGTGACCTCCGCCATCGTGAAAACGGCCAAGACCAATGTGATCTCCCAGTTTGGATTTGGCACCGATTCCGAAGACAGCAGTTTTGATCCCGTCTCCAGTACGATCAGTTCCAGTAACGTCACCTCCGTGATGATGGCTGCCGAAGCCATGGCGGAGACGTTGCGCCGGGCCGTGGGGACCGATTCTGCGGATATCACCAAGGCGTTTGCGGCTCTTGGCGAGGATATGGTCGATGGATCCATGGATGGGAAAAAAAGCGGGGCGGCGTTGTCGAACACCTTGCCGACCGGCTTTAGTGCCACGACCTTGGTCTCTTCCATGACCCAGCAAAAGGCACTGGTCGGTGCCGAGGTTGTGGGGAACAGTCTCAAGGTCACCAAAAAAGATGGGACACAATTGACCTCCGACGAGGTGAAGACCAAAGTATCCCAGGCGATCAATAAGGTGGATGCCACGGTGACTGCGGACAGTGCCTTGACCAAAATGTCTAATCTGACCGTTTCTTCCAACATGAAGAGTCAATGGTCTTCCGATGTTTCCAACGCCATCACCGTGCAGACAAACTTGGGGGTGGATACCACCGCCATGACGGCACTGAAAACAACCGCTTCCAGTCTGGAAACTGGAAAATCAGGTGCCAGTCAGGTGACCAGTACGGTGATCGGCAATGTGGAAACCAGCGTCAAAACTGCGGCTATCGAGGTTAAAAAAGAAGCAAACCTGGATAAATTGACAACGGCGGTCTCTTCGTTGACGGCACCTTCTACTTCGGTGACCACCTCTACGTCCACCTCTACGTCCACCTCTACGCCTGCTTCTACCGGACCCAGTAACGCCATCAGTGGTAGCATGAGTGCCGGCGCATTGATCAATACCGATGTCGTTGTCACCATGAAGGACAAGGATGGTGATTCCATTACCTGTACGACGACCGGTGCCAGTTATAGTTGTGATATCAGCCAGATGCCAACGCCAAACCCGCCCTATTTCATTAAGGTGCAGGGTAAGGCGGGCAACAAGGAATATACCCTGTATTCCGTGGCGCACAAAAGTGGCAAGGCCAATGTCAATCCGATGACCAATTTGGTGCTTTCCAACGCTATGGGTGGAGACCCTGGGGCCGTTTTCAAGGATCCCGGCAATTCCACCTATGCCGACAAGGTTGCGAAGGTTGACACCGAGGGAGAGCTTTCCACGAAAGTGGAGCAGTTCAAGGAAAATTTCCTGAAGACTTTGGAGAACCAGGGGTATGCGGGTGCCAACGTCGATCCCTTCGATGTCGATATCAGCGAGGGGACGGGTCTTGACAAGGTTTTTGACGGCATGGAGATTTCAGTCAATGCTGCCGGTGGTTACCAAGTGCTTGACAAAATGAAACTGGCTACCAAGGGCAAGGCCGATGCCATGGTGCTGAGTGGCAATGTCGCCACCTTCGATCCCGCAAATACCACCATCGACACTTCAAAATTAAGCTCAGGGAGTCAGGATTTTTCCGATCCCACTATCCAGAAACAGTTGGCTCACGCCCTGACATTGGGTACCAATGTCAGTGTGGTGGATAACAAGTCCGATGAAACAACGGCTCCTGCCACGAATCAGCGCGCCAGGAGCCGTTCCCTGCGTGCCGCCAGTGCCGATGAAATGGCTTTGATCAATCCGGTTTCCGATTTTTATCAGGATGAGACCATCTTTCATGTCCACGAAAAATCGGGAGAGGCCCTCTCCACGATCAATGAGATTTTATGTGCCGTGGATCAAACCCGTTATGACCAAATGCTCAATCAAGGCCCCTACAAGGCCCAGATTGATTGGAAACAGTGTCAATCCAGCAAGGACGATCCATCGTCCCAGGGGCAGAGTGGTCAAAACACCTCTTCGGGTTCCGGGGCACCGGAGTTTGGCAACTGGATTGTGGATTCGCAACGTGCGAGTAACGCGGATCCTCAAATCGTCAAGGTATGGGCCTATGAGAACAAGGACAAAGGGGGTGGCGGCACCGAAGGTTCTTCATCCGGTTCCCTGATTTATGCGTACTCGAAGATTCAAAAGGGGGCGAGTGAAAATAATCCCTACGGTATTTTTACCATGGATTTCAAGGGGGTTAATCTGAGTGCCGATGGCAGTCCAGGTCCTGAGGAGATGATGCGTGGTTTTCTGAATGTGGGGGAACGGGACGACAAGCGGATCACATTGACCTTTATGGATCAAGAGAGTCATGGCGCGGAAACATTGGGTAAAAAGGTAGTCTTGGTGAGAACTCCAGATGGTAAGGCCGGGACCGGGAGCGTCAATTTTGTCGAACCGCAGTGGGATGAGGCCAGCCAGAAACCGGTTAATTTGCAACATACCTTTCACTTTTCCTTTGATGAGGACTGGTTTTTGCGCCGGGATGCGGAATCGGGAAAGAATACCTGTCTTTCCCGTAATCACTATAAAGAAGATATCTGGCGTTATGGCCTGTATCATCTCTCCAACCCCACGGCGGGGTCGGATAAAACTTGGAAACCGGGTGATCGGGTGGTCAGAGATTCTGGGTTTCCCGTCCGTTATATGGATACCAACGGCAAGGATTGGCATGGCTGGGTGGGGTATTGGGGAACTTGGTTTCCCAGTGAGGTTGTCATTCCCAGTGGGGCTAGTTTGAAGAAACAGGTTTTTAATCGCGAGGGTGTTCAGGAAGCCGATTACACGTTTGTGCAGGCGGGTGGCAAGTTGATGCGGCATACCAAAAACACGGTGACATTGGCCGAACTTAAAAATATTCCTCTGAAATACTCCGAGGATGGCGCGATTCCGGGAATGCGTACCGAGTATCAGGTGGAGTGGGATGGCAGCAGTTTTGTCAAAGTGGGTCAGTTGAACCAGACTAGCTTTTTTTGGGAAAAGTTGACGACCAGCAGTAGTATCGATCTCTCCAAGCTGATGTGGGATGGGGTGCAATTTTGGAGTGATGCCTTGGGGGGGAATGTTCGGGTCAAATTGGATGGCTGCGTCAATTCCAAGAAAGCCCAGTGGCAGGAGGTGGATCAACTGAATCAGGTGGGCAGTACTGCCCAGGCCCAGGTCAAGGAACAGGCGTTGATCGCGGATCATACCCCGGAAACCTGGGATTGCTCCGGCAAGGCGAGTGATACAGTCAAGGCCATATTCCATCGGCAGGAGATGGTTCAACCGGGATCGGCTGCCTATACTAGTTTGCCCACGGCACTGTTGTGTGGACAAAATTGTCCCGATCCTACGGCCATGTCTGCGACCGAGGGATCTAGCCCGTTTTTTACCGACAAGAACATGGGGGGTGTCCCGACGGGGGGTGATGTCAGCAGCAATTTCTTTACCTACGGTTTTGACAAAAATGCCATGGTATTGCAATACGGTGGGACCAACGTCGTGACGACGGCATCCAATGCCCAATTTCAGTGGGGGATTCATTCCGGGCCATTGTTTGAAAACAGTGCCGCCAATCTTGATGCCCTCAAGTGTGAGTGGGATAGCAGTTTTGTTTGCCCCTGGCAGGCGTGGGACAAATTGGATACGTTCTACACCTGGGAGACCGGGCCGAATGATTGGAATAAATTTTCTGCACTCAAGGATGCCAGTGGCACCTTCTTGAGGTTTGATCCACCGTTGATGGTGACCTACGAGCATCAATGGACTGCTGCGGACACGGCCAAATATAATTTGGAATACGCGGGTTTTGGCAGTTTGAATGGCATTCCGGGTCGTTGTGTCGGTCATGATAGTGACGAAGATGTGGCTTGTGGACCTCAGACCCGTTGGGTGCCCGATTTCTCCATCAGTACCGGCACGGTGGTCTCGGATAAGGATGGCAATACATATCTGGTCAAAGGGCTTGACGTGGAAGAACGGATGATCAAGGACGATAGTGGGTGTACGAATTTGTCCATCGAGGAACAGTCTTTGCCGACTTCCGTGACATGGACGGATGACACCGATCCGGCCACACGCCTGGGGGCCAGCGGTGCTTTGACGAATCTGCCCGAAGCACCTGCCGTGATCAGTGGTACGTTGCAGGACGAGTAGTTTTTCCGTGATGTTTGAGAAAATCCCGCTTCACCGGTTGGTGGAGCGGGGTTTTTTTATGGTATCCGAGATGGCGGTCACAGGGGAAATTTTTCCATCAGCATGCAAATTATTCCCCATGGAACGGTTTGATCTCGTCAACAAATCGGTGGGGCAAAGTTAGGATTTTGTGGATGCATGGATTGAACAAGACTGGAATACCAAGCATTTTTCATCTTTCGTTAATTATCTAATCTTTATGGCACGTTATTTGAATGTAACATAAGCAAACCAAGAATATCTGCGGGATGGTCCCGTAAGGTAAGAACAGACCAGGAGAGCAGGAATGGCAAGCATTGCAAAACTTGTGGCGATGGAATCCATTCTGGAGCAAATGACGGGGGAGTTGGTCCTCGATGTGCAGAGTGGCCGGATGAGTGTCAGTGAAGAATTGATGCAAAGCCTGGAATCCCTGGTGGATGCCACCCGTAAAATCCAGATCGTGCGTGAACACATGGAAGAGCGTTCCGGGTTGGACGCGGAGCGGGAAGAAACGGAAGAACCGTTGTACCGTTTTCGGCTGGCCTCCTGAGCTGTACCTGTTTTATTTTGATGTGGGGGGGGTGCGTCATGGGTTTGGCGCAAAAAGAAAGGGAGGCGTCAATGCCTCCCTGAGTGGTGGTGCTGTGTGGCGGATGATTATTTCTTAAGGATTTTGGCCACTGCCGGAGCTTGAACCCGGGACCAGACCGGGATATCGCTACCCAGGAGCGGACGGATGTAATCCATGAAGGCCGGAGTAATGTCGGAATTGTTGCTGGCAATGAAATTGTCGGACATTACCTTGGTTTTTGCGGCGACATCTTCCAGTGCGCTCAGTTTGTACTCGACCGCATATTCGGCAACGCGGTGAATGGTGACGGTTCCCGATTTTCCGCCGTACATGGCGAACTGGACCCCCTTTTGTCCCACTTCACGGGCTTCCTTTTGGTCAACATCGGAGACCACCCCCAGGAATGAGCGTTGGAGGTAACCGAAGGTGTCGCCGCGAACCCGTTTGATTCCACATTTGCCTTTGATGGCATCGGTGAGAAGATCGGCGAGGGCACCGGTACCGGAGAGTTGCACGTTGCCATGGGCATCGCGTTCCACTTCTTTGGCGAGTTTGGTGGCGATGGGTTCACCGCTTTCGTCGTGGATCCCTTCGGAGGCGGCGACGATGCAACGACCATGTTTGGCGTAAGCGGCTTTGACATCGGCCAGGAACTTATCCATGGAGAAGCTGCGTTCCGGCAGATAGATCAGGTGAGGTCCATCGGAATCATAACGGCGCAACCCAGCGGCGGCGGCTGTCAGGAATCCGGCATGGCGTCCCATGACGACACCGACGTAGACGCCAGGGAGGGCGCGATTGTCAAGGTTGGCACCGGCAAACGCCGAGGCGACGAACCGGGCGGCGGAAGGAAAGCCGGGGGTATGGTCGTTGATCATCAGGTCGTTGTCGATGGTCTTGGGGATATGGATACCCACAAGTTCATAGTTTTCTTTTTTGGCAAAATCGTTGACCAGACGGATGGTATCCGAGGAGTCATTGCCGCCGATGTAGAAGAAGTAGCGGATATCGTGGGCGATGAGGACTTTTAAGATTTCGGCGCAGTAGGCGGCATCGGGTTTATCGCGGGTGGAACCCATGGCCGAAGCGGGGGTCAAGGCGAGTTTTTCCAGGTTTTCGTTGGTTTCCTGGGTGAGATCAAGGAAATCTTCCTTGATGATACCGGAGACGCCATGATGGGCGCCATAGATGCGGTCTACGTTGGGAAACCTGCGAGCTTCCTGGACGATACCAACGAGAGATTGGTTGATGACCGCTGTAGGGCCACCGCCCTGGGCGACCAATACTTTCCCCTTTTTCATAATTTCCTTGCTCCTGTTTTCAATAGAGTGACGGACGGTTTCCGGTTGCCATGAGGATTTCTCATCGCACCGGTTGCAACGTGATTAAAGACCGCTAGTAAGGGTCTATCTCATGGCACCCCACTATAATCGCACGGGGGCTACTTTGGAAGGTTAGGCGATGGTGTGATGGGCGTCGGTATGATCTTTTTCGCTATCATAAGTCCCTTAAACGGGCGATCATGAGGCCGGGCGGTCTGCAAAAACATCGTCCAGGGATTGGGCATCGAAAATACGAAGACTCCAATTCTCCAAGGAAGACTGCTCTGCTTTGGCTATTTTTTCGTTGGCCCAATCCGGTACAATGCCAAAACGGCGTTGTAACAGGCGCGTCAATATCTTCGCCTCGCTGTCCCGATGAGACATTTCTAGCCGATGTTTTATCTTTGGCAGAGAAAAAAGTTTTTCTTCTGGCATTGTCTCCACCATGGACTCAAACCATTCTTTATCCAAGCTTTCCAAGTTCATCGGGACTCCCTCAGTCGGTCCTGGGATTGATCAATTTCATGGGGACACTTTGTACGTTGTCATTCTTTAGTCCGAAAGAACATCGTCCAGGGATTGGGCATCGAAAATACGAAGACTCCAATCCTCCAAGGAAGACTGCTCTGCTTTGGCTATTTTTTCGTTGGCCCAATCCGGTACAATGCCAAAACGGCGTTGTAACTGGCGCGTCAATATCATGGCCTCTCCTTCATGCTTGCTATCCCGCCGTTCTTGCTCCAGCCGATGCTCTAACTTTGGCAGAGAAAAAAGTTTTTCTTCCGGCGTTGCATCCACCATCGACTCAAACCATTCTTCCCCAAGCCGAATGACATATTCGGGTGTGATCTCTTCCATTCCAGGATGATTCAAGGCACTTTTCATTTTTAACCTCCACAAACCATTGATAACCCGACCAAATGCCTCCGAGAGTTTGGACAACCCAGCGTGCTGGATCGTCGCGAACGCTTTTTCTTGCTCGTTCTGTCGGCTGGCGAAACATTTTAGGGGAGCGTTATGGGTTTCATCCGCCAATTCGTTGAGAAAAATCAATCGGATAACACCGCCCCAGGATGGAATGCTTTCATAAACACCAACCGGTCCAACAGGCTTAAAAGAATGTTTTTCCAAGAAATCTTTTCGAGACGTGATGGCACTGATGATCACGCTCTTCAATTGATGGCGTTTCAGCTTGGCCGTCTCCAAATAGAGGGTGTCGTACACCGAAAGCCATGTCAGTGTTTTTTCGTTCAGGCTTTCGGTAACTTTTAATTCAACCAAGATTTGGTCGGCCTCAAGATCGTGTAGTCCATCCGCCAAACGGACACGTTGCTCTTGAGTCCATCCCCCGCTGCCAACTTCTTTTCGCTGAATCAAAATAAGATCTGCCACGGGTGGGGCGGGGACGACAGGGACTTCCATGCGGACTTCAATGCCGACGGGTTCCAACAGCACTTTCAGCGTTTCACCGACCAAGCGGTGCCAATAGGTTTTCCCCTCTTGTTCCATGTTGTTTTTTAGTCCGAAAAAACATCGTCCAGGGATTGGGCATCCACAAATCGCAGACTCCAATCCTCCAAGGAAGACTGCTCCGCTTTGGCTATTTTTTCGTTAGCCCACTCCGGTATCGTGCCAAAACGGCGTTGTAACTGGCGCGTCAATATCTTTGCCTCGCTGTCCCGATGAGACGCCTTGAGCCGATGCTCTAACTTTGGCAGAGAAAAAAGTTTTTCTTCCGGCGTTGCATCCACCATCGACTCAAACCATTCTTCCCCAAGCCGAATGACATATTCGGGTGTGATCTCTTCCATTCCAGGATGATTCAAGGCACTTTTCATTTTTAACCTCCACAAACCATTGATAACCCGACCAAATGCCTCCGAGAGTTTGGACAACCCAGCGTGCTGGATCGTCGCGAACGCTTTTTCTTGCTCGTTCTGTCGGCTGGCGAAACATTTTAGGGGAGCGTTATGGGTTTCATCCGCCAATTCGTTGAGAAAAATCAATCGGATAACACCGCCCCAGGATGGAATGCTTTCATAAACACCAACCGGTCCAACAGGCTTAAAAGAATGTTTTTCCAAGAAATCTTTTCGAGACGTGATGGCACTGATGATCACGCTCTTCAATTGATGGCGTTTCAGCTTGGCCGTCTCCAAATAGAGGGTGTCGTACACCGAAAGCCATGTCAGTGTTTTTTCGTTCAGGCTTTCGGTAACTTTTAATTCAACCAAGATTTGGTCGGCCTCAAGATCGTGTAGTCCATCCGCCAAACGGACACGTTGCTCTTGAGTCCATCCCCCGCTGCCAACTTCTTTTCGCTGAATCAAAATAAGATCTGCCACGGGTGGGGCAGGGGCGACAGGGACTTCCATACGGACTTCAATGCCGACGGGTTCCAACAGCACTTTCAGCGTTTCACCGACCAAGCGGTGCCAATAGGTTTTTCTCTCTTGTTCCAAGCCGATGGTTTCCATTGCTTCAAAGTGGGCGAAACCGACAAGCATCGGGATCCCCTGCGGCAACGCCCCCAGACCATTCTCTATCAAGTTTCCTCTTTCGGCAAGAAAAACATAGGCAAATTTTGCGCGGTGTTATTCTCTAGCCCGAAACTTTCCGAGTTGACTGGGATTCCCTGCTCGCATTACTGCGAGACCTCCCGTGGTGCATCCATCTGGGCGTGGCGGATGGCGTACTGATCGTTGATATGCCATACGCCATTCTTGTAATACTGATTTGGCTGGCCAACATGATGGGTGTAGGAGGGGAAAATTTTGATGATGCTTCCGACGGCATCGGGGTGGCGGTCGGTGGGTACGCCATAGACGCACCAAGTTTGATCCTCATGGTAGTGGGTTGGATTGCCTGCGGGGCAGGCCCACGCCAGGGGGGGGAGGAGCAGGGTCAAACCAAACATGAAAGGAGTCCATTTCAATTTTTTCATTTGTCCCTCGCAGTGCCAAGGTGAATAAACAGACGAGACATTCTAGGCTGGAATGGGTATGATCGGCAAGGTCTGATTTACATTAAAGTATTGGCGGATTGCATTTTGACGCAAATGATTATCTTTTTGAGAAGCCGATAACCATGTGGAGGGGTTATGAATGTTATCCAGGCCATCGAGGGGAGGCGATCCATGCGTGGCTTTTTGCGCCAACCGGTTTCCAAGGAGGTCGTGGAATCGATTCTCCAGACGGCGCGCTGGTCGCCATCGGGGGTTAATCTTCAACCCTGGCGGGTGGAGGTGGTCATGGGGGACACCTTGTCCAAGTTATGTACACGATTGACGGTATTGGCCGAGGCGGGGGTGTCCAAAAATCCCGATTACTCCTTCCATCCCCACCTTTGGAAGGAACCGTTTCTGGGACGGCGACGTGCGTGCGGTTTTGGGTTGATCGATGCCATGGGGATAGAACGGGAAGATGCGGTAGGGCGTCGGCAAGCTTGGTTGGCAAATTATTCCTTTTTTGGTGCCCCTGCGGCCCTGCTCCTCTTTATGGACCGATCTTTGGGACAGGGAGCCTGGATCGATATGGGGATGTTTTGGCAGACAATCATGTTGACGGCGGTTGCCCATGGTCTTGGAACTTGCCCACAGGCCTCGGTGGCCGATTATCCCGACACGGTACGGGAATTGCTGGATGTGGATGAACAGTACATGTTATTGGGTTCTTTGGCTCTCGGTTATCCCGACCCTCAGGCTCAATCCAATACGTTGCGAACGAGTCGTCTGAACGTGGAAGAGTTCGCTACGTTTCACGAATGATCCCTTAATCGGATGACTGTCAGGAGAATGATGGCCACAAACAAAAAAAATGATTGTTTGGTATGAATTTGGCTTGATGTTGGGAAGTCGGTCGTGTTGCCATGGCTGTTGTTGAAAATCGGGCGAGCCGTTCAGGTGAGGAGATGAATCGATGATGTTGCGGTGTGCGGGATCCTTCCGGTGGAGAACCGGGTTTGCGCTCATGTTGCTGGTGTTGTTCCCCTCGGCGGTATGGGCCGAGACGTTGCGGGAAGCGGTGGAGTCCATTCTGTTGCGCCATGACCGTATTTTGGCGGCGCAGGCGGATCTTGCGGCGGCGGGCGAGCGCAAAGATCAGGTGCAACGCACGTTATTCATGCCCAACCTGACAGTCACGTCCCATGTGGGCAAGGAACGCCAAAGCCATCAGACCAGCGGTCCCGATACCGATATGACCTCTCGTGAATTGGATCTGGCGGTTAAGCAATTGCTCTTTGACTTTGGCAAGGGGATCGCGGACGTTTCGGTGCAGGGTTGGCAGCAGCAGCAGATGCGGGAAGCCTTGGAGAACGCCAATCAAACCCTCATCCTGGATGCGGTCGTTTCCTATCTCAATCTGGCTCGGGCCAACAAGGTTCTTGAATTTGCAAAAAAATCAGTCGCCAATGTTCGGCATCAAGGAGAGGTTGAAAGTGCCCGCGTGACCCTGGGCAAAGGTTATTCGACCGATGTTCTTCAAGCCAAGGCGCAATTGGCGGGGGCTGAGGCCCGCCAGGTGCAATCCCGTGGAATTTTGTTGCAGGCCCAAGATCATGCCCGCACGGTATTCTTGCGGGAACCCGAAGAGGTGGTGCAGTTGCTCCCCCCAGATGACTCTTTGGTGATTCTCCCTAAAGCTATGGATGACGCCTTGAAATCCGCCATCGCATCCAACCCCCAGTTGCGGCAATTGGCAGCGTTGGTGGATGGTTTGAAGGAGGCGCGCCACAGTGCCAAAATTGGCGGTTTCCTCCCTACACTCAATGGGGTGTGGGAATACAAGATGAAAAATGATGTGAGTGGTGTGGACGGTTTTGAACGGGAAAATTTTGTTAAGGCGGAAATGTCTTTTCCCTTCAACCTGGGGCTTGCCAGCGTCAGTTCTGTCAGGGCGGCGCAACGGGATCTCGATGCGGCCACCAATCGTTATAACGATACCTTGCTTTTGGTGCGCGAACAGGTGCGCACTTCCTGGCATAACCTGGAAACCTCCCGCGAAAATGCCGATCTGTTGACGACGCAGGCCTCCTTGGCGGAAAAATTTCTTGAATTGGCCAAAGAGGAGCGTGCTTTGGATAAACGGACGCTGTTGGATGTGTTGAACGGTGAAACTGCCCTGATCAATGCGCGCAGTGACGCTTTATCCGCCAATACCGATGTGCGGATTGCCTCCTACACCCTGCTTCAGGCGATGGGGAGTCTTTCGACAGAGGTACTCAGTGCTTCCAAGGGGGGACACACCAGTACCGTCGTCGATCAAAGGCCCATCCCACTGAGTATGGATAATAAGAAAAAGGATTCGGCGAAGCATGGGAAGGTGAAGTAGTTTTTTTAGAGTTTGCATGATCCAGAGGATAGGAGTACGTCATGATCAGGTCATTGGATCCCTTCATTCCCGGTCAGCATCGTCCGTGGACCCCGGAGGTGATGGATGTTGCGGCTGGCAAACCGTTGGTGGTGGGTCATGACGATTTTTTGCTTTCGGCCCAATTTACCCGTCAGGGGAGCGACCTTCTCCTGGAGGGGGGGGTCGATTATCCAGGGCATTCGGTTCTCATTCCCGGTTATTTCTCCATGGCTGCGCCACCGGATCTTGTGACCGACTATGACGCCAGGATCACTGCGGATCTGGCCCACAGACTTGCAGGACCGATGGTTCCGGCGGTGTATGCCGAAAATGCGGCACCGACCGCTGCAACGACGGCTATTTCGGGTGGCGATGGTGTCGGGCGTGTGGAAACGGTGGACAAAGGGGCGACGATCGTTCGTGCAGGGATCAAGATGGCGGCGGTGAAGGGGATGGCTATCCAGCAGGGGGATGTCATCGAAACCGTCAAGGGGGGTGGGGTTGGTTTGGTGTATGCCGATAATACGACGATTTCCTTGGCCAATTCGGGACGGATGGTGGTGGAGGAGATGAAATTTGATCCCGCTAAGGGAGAAGGGCGTTCCACGACCAATGTGGTTCAGGGAGAGTTTTCCTTTGTCAGTGGTCAGGTTGCCAAAATGGGGACTGACCGCATGGTTTTCAAGACGCCGGTGGCGGTCATCGGGGTCCGTGGTACCACGGTTGCGGGCAAAGCCTCCGCCGAAGGTTCGGAAAATAGTTTTACCTTGTTGCCGGATGCCGATGGCGGGGTAGGTAAGATTGCGGTGACCAATCAGACGGGAACCATTATTCTGTCGCAGCCCAACCAGACGACCACACTGACCAGTTTCACGATCAAACCGACGGCACCGGTGATTTTATCTCCCCAGGAGGTTCAATCCCGATATGGTGGTGCCACCCGGATATTACCACCGCCGCCCGTGACGAATCAGGATGGCAAAACCGGTGCCGATGCCGCCGGTAAAAGTGGTGATGGTCAACCGGGAGGCGAAGGTAAGGTTGGGGAAAATGGTGAAAAAGCCCCGGATGGGGAGAACCAACCCAAAGGGGAAGGGGATGCCCCGCCGCCCAAGGGTGGGCCGGGGGAGGGTGGAGAGACCCCGCCCGTGCCGGGTGAGGAGGGTAAACCGCCTCTTGGACCAGGACAGGGTGCTACGCCACCCGAAGCGGGTACGCAAGGACCGGGTGGTCCACCTCAAGGAGGGGTTGTTATGGGAGGACAACCGGGTGCGATGGCGGGTCCACAACCTCCCCCTGTTGCAGGTCCGCAACCGATTTCCCTGGCGAGTGCGCAGCAAGGTGCTATGGGGGGGGTGGCTGGTTTTTCCAATATCCAATCCATGGGTGCCAAACCATTGGGATCAGACACCATGGCCCCCCTGGGTGTCAAGGGGGTGGCTGACAATCCCATGGCCCCGGCGGTCCCTTCGCTGGGAGCGACGAATCAAGCCAACAGATCCGTTCTCACGAACGCGAATGATGGTCCTGTCAAAACCGCAGGGACGACACTGTTGCAACCCACAAATCAGACGCTGACCGCAGGGACGCTACCCAACGTATTGAAGAGCAATACGGTCGTAGGGCCGACTTTGGAAGTTGCCCCCGTTGTTCCGCAGACGCAAACTCCGGTGCAAGGGAACAATACGCCTCCTGTCCAAAGTCAGCCGACTGCGCCTGCCAGTACCCAGCCGACTGCGCCTGCCAGCACGACCCCGACGCCGCCGGATGTTCCGACGACGCCATCGCCCAGCGTGCCGTCACCGACGGTGCCGGTGGTTGCCCCCACTCTGGCGGTGCAGGATACATTCGGTAGCCATGTGCATCCGTTTTATCTTTCCATCGATGCCGCTTTGGTGGATACGGATGGTACGGAGACGTTGACGATTGCCGTCGATGGTTTGCCTGCCGGGAGTACCCTTTCCGCAGGGGAACCCAATGCCAGTGGCCATTGGATTGTCCCCCCAGAGCAGTTGCATGGTTTGTCTTTGACCCTGCCGCAGGGGGCACCGGACACCTTTTCATTGACGGTGACGGCGACGACAACCGATGCCACGGGGAGCGTGACGGAGCAGGCTGTCGATACCCTGGGGGTTTGGCAGGCTGGTGCGAATGATTTATTCTATGTGAATTATAGTTATGCTCCAGGACTTTATAATGAATCGGCACTGTGGGAAAATTTCAGGTTGGGTTCTGGCTCGGTGACGGTGGACGCCGCAAACCATACCTTCACGTACCAGGAAACGATGGCGTCGGATAACACCCTGGCACCGAGTCCGTTTGGTTCCTATACGCAATATTCCGATGGGATGTTCAATCTGGTTCTGACCAACAACGTGATTGCCCACGGTGCGATTTCGGAAAATAACGCGCTGGGTATGTTTTTCTTTGCCCAGGAATCCTACGAGACTGCCACGCCGAGTTCGACCATGGGATTGGTCATTCCCGATGGGATTGGGTTGAACAATGCTTCATTGATGGGGGAATACCGTTTTGCTTATCTCGAAGATCATCCCAGTGGTCCTGTCACCGGCTATGGCAAAGTGACTTTGGATGGTGCCGGGAAAGGGACGGCTGTGGATCAAGCGACCTCGGACGGTCATCCAACCACCACGCATTTTGACTATTCGGTTCAGGCCAATGGGGAACTGGTGATCACCGAGTCAGACGGCACGGTCGGCCATGGAAAGATTTCTCCTGATGGGGAAGTGTTTTTCCTCACCGATTTTAACACCTCGTCAACCAGCATTGCCATTGGATTGCACAATGGGACGGCCATTCCAACCGTGGCGAGTCTGAACGGAGATTATACTTTCGGAAAGTATAATACGTATCTTTATAATTCCCCAAGCACGACGACGACCTATAATAATTGGTATTCCAAAGCGGGGATCATGGACTTCAATGATCATGGCGTTGGACAGGAGTACCAGATTGTCAGCGATAGCTATTTGATCACCGGGAATAGCACGAGTGCCACGGTCGATGCCGATGGATGGTTCCACATGAGCAATGCCACACATTCCATGCATGATAGCATTGGGATATTGTCCAGCGATGGCAGCATCTTGGTCACTGTGGATGCGCAACTCAACACGGTCGATCACAGCGATAGCGTTCTGGGGTTGGGCATTGCGATACGGCAGGATACCGTGGATGGTATGTTGCAAGGGGGAAGTGCCTCTTCCGGGACTTTGGTAACCGATATTCTTGGTCGCCAGGGGGATGACGGTTTTTCAGGGACTTCGGGGATTGCCGTGACCGATGCTCCGAACGTGGCTGGCGTGGGACATTGGCAGTATACTCTGGACAGTGGCGCGACCTGGAGTGATTTTGGCTCCGTATCTTCCAATTCGGCGCAAGTCTTGGCGGCGAACAGTGCAACCCAGGTCCGTTTTGTGCCAGACGCAAGTTATACGGGAGATTCTGTCCTCCAATATCATCCCTGGGATGGCTCCGGTGGTTATCATAACGGTCAAGTGGGGGTGGATGTGATGGCCCATAGCGGGGCATCGGGGTTTGGCAAAGTCCCAGAATCGGCGGTGATTTCGGTCATGCCTACCCCCCATGATACGGTGCAATACGGGATGGTCGGGATGAACAGTACCGTTTTTGGAACATCGGGGCATGATCTTCTGTTGGGACAATCCGGGAATGATTCTTTGCGGGGCAATGCGGGGAACGATACCCTGGTGGGGGGTGGGGGCAACGATACCTTTTATTATTATTCGGCGAGCGATTCCACCGTGGCGGCCCCGGACACCATTGTGGATTTTAACAACGGCGGCAATGAGAAAATTAATTTTGCGCCGTCCATGATCACAGGAACCTTTGGCTACATTGGCAGTACGGCGTTTCATGCGACGGGTCACACCGAGGCCCGGTTTGATGCAACCTCGGCGGTATTGCATGTGGATCTGGGTGGAGACGGGGTGGCGGATATGGCCATCAAGATGTCTCATGTGACCCTCGCGGATTTGGATTCGACCGATTTTACGACCACCAGTGTTATCGTCTGAACTTTTGTCCATTCCGGTTTCCTATTCAAAGCGTGAATAGGAAACCGCATCGTGATCGCTACCGGCCCCCATGGAACGATTGATTCGACGACTCATGGCGCGACCAGCCCTTGTTGTGGAGGTGCTGGTTGCTTCTTTGATCATTCATCTGCTCTCGTTGTCTACCTCGATTTATGTCATTCAGGTTCTCAACCGCTATGTTTCCAATGGGGTGGATTCAACCTTGGTGACGTTGACGGTTGGGGTCTTGGTTGCCATCATCATGGAATGGGTGGTGCGTCGTCTGCGGTTTCGCATGATGGACGGTTTTACCGCCCGCCCGGATGCAGAATTGGCAGGTCGAGGTTTTTTTCAATTGACGGGGGCCAAAGGATCCCACTTGAGCCGTTTGAGCGAGGGGCAACGCCGTGAAGCGATGATGGCCATCGTTCCGTTGCAATCCGCTTTGGGGCGAGAGAGCATCATGACGCTGGTCGATTTTCCCTTTGCCTTGTTATTTGTGGCGGCACTCTTTTTTCTCAACGTCAGGGTCGGGGTTGTCGCGAGTCTTTTTCTGGCGTTGGTTTTGGCCAGTTCCCTGGTCATTCAATGGGTTCTCAAACCCTCGCTGCGGGGGCAAAATCGACTGTTGCAGGATCAAAATTTGTTGTTGCAATCGGTTTTGCGGGCGGTGGAGGAGATTCGGACATTCAATGCCCATGTGATGTTGCGCCGTCTCTGGGGAGAGCGGCAGACACGTTGGAATCAAGGGCGTAATCGGGTCGCTGTGCGCCAGGAGATGCTGAAACAATGGGTGCAGACGGGATCGGCGTTGATGAGTGTGGTGGTGGTCGCTCAGGGGGCGATTTTGGTGGTCAATGGCGAGATGAACGTCGGTGCCATGATTGGTGCGAACATTTTGGCTGCCCGAGCTTTGGCGATCATCGCCCGTTTTGCGCAGTTGGGTGGGGCCATGGAGCAGGGTGAGGCGGCGGCGGAAAGTTTGGAACGATTGCTGAAACTTCCGTTGGAATCCCTGGAAGGGACGGCATTGAAAACATTTACCGGTACGTTGGAGTTGAATGACGTTGCTTTTGTGTATCCGGGGGCGTCGGCACCTTTGTTTGAATCGCTTTCCATCCGTTTGATTCCCGGAAGTCTGGTGGTGGTGGCGGGTGAAAATGGGGCGGGAAAAACGACGCTGGCGCGATTGCTCACCGGCTATTTGGATCCGGTGCGGGGTAAAATCCTGGCGGATGGGTTGGAACTCAGGCAGATGGCTGGGGCATGGTGGCGGCGGCAATTGGTGTATTTTCCTCAGGAGCCGGTATTTTTTGATGGGACCATCCTGGACAACATCACCGTCAATCGACCCGATATTCCATTGGATCGATTGAACATGATGGTCGATTCATCGGGATTGCGCCGTTTTGTCAATGAAAGTCCCGATGGTTTGCAAACCCGCCTGGAGGGTGGGGGTGGTTATTTGGCATTGGGGTTGCGGCGTCGCATTGCGTTGGCGCGGGGGTTGATCAGCGATGGGATGGTGGTCATTTTTGATGATCCTTTGGAAGGGATGGATACCCAGGGGGTTGCGGCGGTTATGACGGTTTTGGCGGCCTTGAAGGGCAACGGCAGGACAGTCATCGTCATGTCCCACGATGTGGAGCCTTTCCGAGAATTGGCCGATGCGTTTCTGGATTTGAACAGCAAACCCAAGCCACTCCTGCGGCGGTCATTGCCAGGTATCCAAGGGGCGTGATTGATGGATGAACATGTGTACCACATTGCGTTGACTCCCGATTATGATGGCCATCATCGGCGATTTTTTTTGGTGATTATGTTGGTGTTTGTCCTTTTTGGGGTATGGGCGCATTGGGGGGTATTGGATATTATTTCGTTGGCCGAAGGGGAGGTGGCACCGTCGGGGAAGGTCAAGATGGTGCAGCATTTGGAGGGGGGAATTGTCCGTAGCATTCACATTCGTGAAGGGGATGCGGTGCAACAGGGGCAGGAATTGGTGACTTTGGAACCGACGGCGCGGGATTCGGATGTTCAGGAGTTGCAGGGGCGGGAAGCCTCTTTGATGGCGGAAGAACGACGGTTGATCGCCGAGACGGCGGGTGCCCAGACCATTGATTTTGACGATGAATTCCGCCGTAACCATCCCAATCTTGTGAGTCAGGCCATTGATTTGTTCCAGAATCGTCGTCGGCATCAGGAAAATTTGTTGGCGGAACAGCGGGAACTGGTCAGCCAGCGTCGGCAGGATATTGTTGAAATTGGAACCCGCATCGACAATGAGAAAAAACGGTTGGGTTTGGTCCATGAACAGGTTTCCATCAGCACTTCGTTGCTGAAACGGGATATTACCAATCGATACGGCCATTTGGATCTTTTAAAGGAGGCCAATGATCTGGAAGGGAAGTTGGCTGAGGATAAGAGTGCATTGAGTCGTGCCGAATCGGCCCTCAAGGAGGCCCAGGCCCGTTTGGTAGGTCGTCAGAGTGCGTTTGTTGCCGAATCGGAAGGGCAGCTTGAGGAGGTTCGGCGCGAGTTGAAGGGGATTATGGCGCGTTCGGGCAAATTTCGGGACAATCTGGATCGGACGGTGATTCGGGCGCCGGTGGATGGGTTGGTGAAGACCCTGCATGTTTTTACCATTGGTGGGGTGGTCAAGCCGGGTGATGTGGTTTTGGAACTGGTTCCCAAGGGGGATCGGTTGGTCATCGAATCCAAATTATCGACCAAGGATATTGGCCATGTGCAGCTAGGGCAATTGGCGGAGGTCCGTTTGATTGGTTCCGATGCGGCGCGTTATGGCAAGATCGAGGGGGTTGTCGCGGCCATCAGTCCCGATACCTTGGTGACGGAGAAGGGGTTGCCGTTTTACCGGGTGCGGGTGGAGACGGAGAAAACTTTTTTCCAGAACGGTGACAATCGGTATATGCTGTATCCGGGGATGATTGTGCAGATTTTGATCCATACGGGAAAAAGAACGGTGATGGAATATATTTTATCGCCATTTCTTTCGAGTGCCCAATTGGCTATGAAGGAGCTTTAGGGTTGGGGATAACCGGGACGGGCAACGTTCAATGGAGATAGGCCATGGGATGCAGTGCGGATGCGGGGGAGATGGACCGGAAGGTTGCCAAGGCGTTGGGGGTTTCGGTAGAGGAATATGTTGACGCCCTTTTGAAGGGACGGGTGCAGGTGGAACGGTTGGAACGCGGGGCTGTGATTGATGGGGTGACGTTGTTGTTTCCCCGGGCTATTTTTCGGTTTCAGGGGCGTTGGACGCAGTTGGATTTGGAAAGATGAACTGTGTTGTCTCATGAATCGGCGCACGACGCGGCATACCAGTGTGACGGAGAAAGCGGCTCTTGTGTGCAAGGTGCTGCGCCGGTTGGGTTATCGTCCCCATCCTGGGCCGATCGATGCGCGGGGGAGACGGAGCGGGGCGTGTCGCATCAAAATTTCTTCCGAGCCGTCCCGTACCCGGTTGCGTATCACGGGACAAGGGGTGCAGGAGGTATTTTTGTATGGGCCGGTGGTGCTGGCTGACATTATCAAGGCATTGGAGTCCATGGGGGCGGGGATTTGCATTGAATCGGTGGTTTTGCATCGGGAATCCACTGTTGAAGCGACGATAGAAAATTATTAAAAGAAAAAAGGGGTCTGGGGGATTGCCCCCAGGGTTTTGACTTTAAACAAAAAACTTCCATTTTTGCTTTTGACTTTGTTTTTGATTCTAAAGAAATGGAGGCTCGATTATCTTTGACGGGGAACGCGGATCAAATGATGCGGATGTGTTTAGCAATCAAAATGCTGTTCGCAATAACCCATCGGAAGGTATTCCATGCAAGTCCAACGATTTATTGAAGTCACCAACCGACAAGTGATGATTGAACTACCCGAATCCTTTATCAATCACCGCGTCGCATTGATCGTGCGAACGGCGGATGAGGCACCGATTTCATTGCCCAAGCAGCGACGACCACACCCAGAAATCGCTGGGAAAGGTCGAACGTTGGGTGATCTGGTGACTCCCATCGTGGATGAGGGTGATTGGGATTGCCTCCAGTGATTGTCCTGGACAGCCACATCAGGTAATCGACACCGTGATCGAACTGAATGCTATGCTTGCAAGTATTGATGGCCATTTCCCAGCGTATCCAGAATTATTGGGCCGATTGATCGGGTTTTGACTTTAAAAAATGGAGGTCCGATTGTCTTTGACGGGGAATACTGTTCCAATCATGCTTGTTGGGGTTTTCATATCCAACTATCGTTCCATCAAAAAGATGGATCGACCGCTGGATCTGAGCCGCTTTCATGTTCTTGTTGGGCCTAATGCCAGTGGGAAAAGTACTTTTTTGGGTGCCATTGATTTTGTCCGGGATTGTCTCCTTCATGGGCCGAGAAAGGCGGTGGAACAACGTGTTCCTGAATACAGGGATCTGACGTGGATGCGCCAGGGTGGGGTTATAGAAATTGTATTGGAATTTTGTATTGGGCAAGATACAAAAGATGCCAAATTGAGAAATATTAATTACTATTTATCTATTCATGAACAGGATCCATTGGGTATATGTGTTAAAGAAGAGCGTTTGATGGAGCTTAAATATAGTCAATGGAGTGACTTTCTTGGAAAATCTGAAAATGGGAGGGATTTCTATATAAGGGAACCGGGAACTTACAAGGACTCATTCTTGTTTGGTGGTGACCGTCTTGCTCTTTCCCATGTTCCACCCGACATGGCGTTCTATCCAACGGGTAACCATTTAAAAAATTTTATACTGAACGGTATTCGTCCGCTCCATCTCGATAGCCATGCCATGCGTTTTCCTTGTCCCGCAACCGCTTCCAGGGAATTGGAATTGGATGGTGTCAATCTTCCACGGGTTGTCGGGCGGTTATTGACGCAATCGCCTTTGGATGCGTGGACAGACCACTTGCGCTCGGCATTACCGGATTTGGCTGCAATATTATGGAAAAAACGGGAAAGTGACAATGCAGAGTACCTCATACTGAAATACCGGAATGGATTGGAATGTCCGAGTTGGTTGGTCAGTGATGGCACTTTGAGAATATTGGCACTCACGTTACTGGCTTTTTTACAGCCTGAGTCGGGTATTTATCTCGTTGAGGAACCGGAAAATGGGATCCATCCCCAGGGGGTGGAGGTTGTCATGGATGCATTGTCATCGATTTCCATGGGGCAAATATTGGTAACAACCCATTCTCCCTTTGTGGTGCAGCAGGCGGGTCACAAATCCTTGTTATGTTTTTCCCGAACCGATCAGGAAGGCACTATCATCCAATCGGGGCTGAATCATCCTGTGTTCAAGGATTGGGATGGAAAGCCTGACCTCGCGACTATTTTTTCTTCGGGGATTTTGGGGTGAGCAAGGATTTGCTGGTTGTGACCGCAGATTTGGATGCCCAGGAGGTCATGAAGGCTATCCTTGCAAGATGTGAATCTTTGGAAATTCATCCCATCTCGTTCGATGTTGCAAGGCATCCGGGGAGAGACCCTGGTTTGTTTGTTG
The DNA here is from genome assembly GCA_015228925.1 of Magnetococcales bacterium. Lineage (GTDB taxonomy): Bacteria > Pseudomonadota > Magnetococcia > Magnetococcales > UBA8363 > UBA8363. The sequence continues at coordinate 35,080 of JADGCQ010000030.1, forward strand.
GGGCGGCAGACTATTCAAAACTGATGAAAGAAAAGTATCATAAGCTGATTATCATGTTGGATCATCATGGAAGCGGTTGTTCTGACGGTGGGGGGGAGTGTGCGGCAACGATACAAAAACAATTGGATGGGGTGACTTGGAAATCTCATTCATTGGCCGTTATCATAGAACCAGAACTTGAAGAATGGCTATGGCATAACGAGGCATCCATTCAGAAAATCTTTGAACTGTCTGATGGCCAATTGAAAGAATGTGTTGAAACATTTTGCAAGAAAAATGGTTGTGATGTTCGTTCGGTAACCCGGGACAAACCAAAAGAGCTTTTGGATTATATATGCGAAAAGGTAAAAAACAAACCGCATCTACGACACAAGGAATTTGGACAGCTTGCTTCCAGTGCGAGTCTGAAAGGATGGCAAGCCAGTGCAAGTTTTAGGCAGATTGTCGCTGTGCTTAAAAACTGGTTTCCCTCATCGAAGGAATAATACCTATGCCCGGAGGATCAGAGCCGCCAGTAATCCTGCCGTCCATGGCGAACGTGCAGGATCTGGACCTGATCGCCATCAACGGTAAAGAATACCCGCCATGGTGTTCCTCGGCCTATCAAAATCTGCCGGATATCGCACTCGAAGACGGCACTTTCCGGCGCGATGGCATGGGATTCGGGGAGTGTCTCCAGGGCAAGAATGCGCTCGCGGATTTCCCGAATCCATTGCTCAGCATGTACCGGGTTTTCCTCTTCGAGCCATGCGAACGCCTTTTGGATGTCATTCTGGGCGTTGGGCATAACAATGACCTTGAAGCGTTTCATGCTTTGCCAAGGCTCTCGAAAAACTCTTGGGCTTCGGTTCCTTGGCCCTCACGGGCCTGGGCGAGACCTTTGCGAATGCCGACGACGGTTTGAGCGTATTCCAATTGATCCTGAGTTTTCTGCCAAGTTTCGGCATCCATGACCACCAGCGACGGCTTGCCGTTCACGGTGAGGATGGAGGGTCGTCCCGTCTCCTGGAGATGGGCGATGAAACGCGATGTGTCGCGTTTGAATTCGGTTAACGGGCGGATGTCCTTGGTGATGTCCATGGTCTCCTCGCTTCAATTTGCATTTTTTGAAATGCTATTTTAACGCATCTATGATGTGTGCGTCGATAACAAAGGGCTGCGCCATTTCCAGGGGCAGGACTGATGCCCACGGCGAAAGCTGTATGCATTGCAGGAATGGGGTCACAGGAATGGGGTCAGGTCTTGCATTGCGACATTTCTTTTTCAAAACGTTTTACTGCCCGGCTAACCGTAGCGTAATGGACATCAAAAAAGTCGGCAATTTCTTTCATGGAATAATCACCCGAGAGGTAGGCTTTAGCCATGGCCTGATAGTGTAGAGATGCCTTGTCATACTCTGCAAGCGACTTGGCCAGTGGTCTCCTCTGACGCCGAGGCACCTCTCGCAGATCGTTTGCCGATAGAATATGTGGTTTTATTTTGTTCAGGAAAGATTCGCCGCCGAGGTACATTTGATACTTGAGACTTTCCCACAGGCTGGGCAACCCAACGCCCGCACGGACAAAATCAACGTATCGCTGAATGGCCTGTCCCCTGTCTTCCGCAAACTGACTGAGAATCCAATCGGTTTCCAACCACTTGGGGACAGCTTCCTCTCCCAACATGCCGCTTTGACTGCCCCTTTGGCGAACGTCATCCGCGAAGAGGCTTTA